>VGZN01000005.1 GCA_016872635.1 Planctomycetota bacterium
GCTTGGTTTTCAGTGCTGGACCATTGGTGAAGCAAAGGCAGGGACAGGAAAGAGTCGATTCGCCAACTGAGTTAGTCTTATTCGGCGTCGCTGCGTTCGAATTTGATGACTCGCAGACCGATTTCAAAGCAGCGCTGGCCTAATCGACGTGCTCGCGTCACACGTGCTGTCATTTCACCGACAGCGAATTGCATCCTGCATACCTGTTCGGGATACCACTCGGAGCTAGTCAGAATACAAACTCCGGTCTTGGACAGGTCTCTGACAACCACTTGCCGAGTTGGTTGGGGTTGCGGCATCGCTTCCGGAGAGCTGATCCATGACATAATCGCCGATCCGTTGGTACGGAATCGTGGCGCCATTCGCTTGTCCCCGTGCACCGACACAGCGATTCCTTTCCTGAGAAGTTCTTCTCGAATCTTCTGTGGAATTACGAAATCGAGTGGGTAGAGGTCGAGGAGTTCTTCAAATGACTCTTTAGTAGCGTCAGCCATGTTTTTATCATCTCCGGGTCGTAACGTTTCGATCTGTCCTGTTCTAGAATCCGCCCAGTAGCACCTGCGGAATAGGCCATCCTAGGGTTTTCGTTTGATGTCAATTTGTCGAAGCGATTTGCAATTGCACATATCCGTGAGGCAAAATGAATCTCGTCATCGACCAACTGGACGGGGGAACCACTGCCATCGATTGCTTCATGGTGCTGGTAACACATAAGAAGTGATAATGTCGGGAAATTGGTGAGATGGCAGAGTCTCTTGAATCCGATCGACGGATGGGCTGCCAAGCGTCGTTCCTCGGAATCAAAGTGATCATCGGTTTCGTCGCCGATATGGCGTTTGCCGATGTCGTGAAGGAGTCCACCGATACAGATCTCAACCAACGTTTTGCGATCGCAGCCGATTTCATTTCCTAAAATCGTTGCGTATATCGCTGTGCGTAGCGAATGAGTAGTGAGGTCAACTCCTAGATCCATTGTCTGAAGTACATCAGTAATTTTCATTCCAACAACGCTGATAAACTCAGCGATTGGGACACTGATGTCGCGGGCGAGTCCAGCGAGGTATTGCCAGTCGTTCGAAGCAGCACCTTGTCGCCATTTTGCCTGGATGCAATCGAGCAACAGCGACGATTTCAGTGAGTTGGGAAGATCCGGATCGGACATCCATTGATTCGCGTAGCTTCCCAAGTACTCGCGGTAAGAGTTCAGTGAACTGGAGTCGATGAATACTCGCAGCACGGGGTTACCACGCAACATTCCGCAATCGGAATCGTTCACCCATTGGTTGCTCGAGATGAACTTGATAGGTTTCTCTCCCTCTCGGTTAGAGAGGTAGATATTAAACCCCATGTACGATTTCGGAAGAATCGTCGCCGGATGGATAGGATGAAGGGTAGGTGAAATCATGGTGGGCCGATTGGACCAAGCTGCTTTGCAATGCCGGGGTTATAATTGCAAGACGCTGATTGCGCGGGATACCAATCTCCAATCATGGGAATTCGAAATAGAACTTAAACCGTTTGAATCTAGGTCATTCTCAGCAGAAAGCGATTCTCTTAGGTAATTTAAGCAAGCGTCGACCGCTTGAGCATCCCATTGTGTGCCTCGTCCGGATCGTAAGATTTCCATCGCTTGTTCCTTGTCGGCAGCCGCCTTGTAGATACGGTTGCTGGTCATCGCATCGAATGCATCGGATACTGCGATGATTCTAGCCATGAGAGGGATTTGGTCGCCTCGAAGTCGGTATGGATATCCGGTTCCATCCCAACGCTCGTGGTGATGAAGCACCCCTGGCAGTGCAAATCGGAGTTTGCCGAGGCCTTCGATGATCCGATATCCGATCTCGGGATGCTTCTTAATGACTGCGAACTCTTCATCCGTCAACTTTGCGGGCTTTAAAAGGACCGTGTCTGGGATGCCGATCTTTCCAATGTCATGGAGTATGCCAGCCAAGTAAATTTCTTGGCAAGCGACTTCTGATAGCTGTAGTCTCACAGCGATTTCGTAAGCCAGTTGCGCTACACGCTCGCTATGACCGTGTGTGTAGGGATCGCGAGCTTCGATTGCGTTGCTCATAGCACGCAAAGTCCCGAGGACCAATTGTTCCCCTTCTTTGAACAGAAGGTTATTCTGTCCATCGATGACCAAGAATGATGAAAGCTCGTACAGCATTTCTGCGGCATGGCTATCGAAACGCCGATCTTCTTCGTTGGGTTTCGATACGCCGGGTGGACGGCGATTGAAAGCAACGAGGTAACCTGAAGCGTCGATGTCTCCAATAGGAACGATCACGCACGAATAGACGACGCCGCTCGGTAGTTTGATCTGTTGATCGTTGAGTATTTTCGAATCACCGCAATCCGGCTTAGTAATTCGCTGAAGCAATTGCTGGAGATCGGAGACTTGCCAACCTCCTTTGCCCACCACAATGGACTGCATGCCTTGCATTTCGTCGGAGACGTCGGAATAAACGTAGAGACCCATCGCTTCGGCATGAAGCATGGATCGCAGAGACTCCAAAGATTGTCGCGAGTGATTGTTGCGAGCTTTGCGCTTAGCGCGGTCAGAGTTCAACTGACGTAACCAAAGTCTTTCGTCCCACGCTCGGCTTAGATCGTGTTCCAGTTTGGCAACCGTTTCAAGTTGTCGATTGCATTCAAGCCCTCGGCGCAACGATTCGCGAGCGATTTTCAAAATGAGTCGCGTAAAGTCACTCGTAGGTGATGAAATTTTTCCTACCCCAAACCACTTTGCCGATGCATCAAAGAGCGGCAACGCAAAGACGGATTCCTCGGGATGCAACTGGGAAATTTGTTCAGTTCCGCTGCTGTCCGCATTCCGGACCGTTTCCAGTACCAAGTTCGACGCATTTCCAAAGGTTCCTTCAAGCTTCCACAGGTACGCGGAATCCCGCAATCCTTTAGGATCCAACGAAAAAGGAACGCAGAGCACACCCAATGACTGGGCGAGATCTGTGCACTGTTTCGTGATGGAAATCGGGGTACTCATTCGAAGCACACTCGCGAGGTGTTAATCCCCGCACTGAACCAAATGGTTGAAGTGAGTGCGCATGCCTCCCTAGGGAAGATGCGAAACTTCCAAAAGATATGACAGGCTTTCCGCTCGAGACGCGGATTTCAGAAATTGGCTCGCTGAAGGAGCCTTGAAGCCGTCGATTGGCTAGTGGCTGTAACGGTCAATCCGATTATTTGGGCTTGATAGGTTGCAATGGAAGCGTTGAGATGCCGACCGTTTCTACTACTAAATAGCGTGTATCGACTTCTAAGTTTTCAAATTCTTCATGTTTTCCGCTTGGCCAATCGATCGAAATGCGTTTGATTTCGGTCTGCTTTCCTAGTCCCACGTGGAGGAGATGCTCGTTGGAGCCAAAGTATCCTTCCCCATCCGCCATGCTCGTTACCCAAGACTCATCATCGCATTCAATGCGGAGGAGAGCCCCGACGGCGTCTCGTTCACTGATCGTCCCGACCAGATCGAGTTGAACGAAATGATTGCCGGTTGCGGTTCGGTTTTCCAGCAAAGCGGCCGGTCGATCCAAGTGGGTAGCCACCAAATCAGGCTTTCCATCGACATTGAAATCTAGCATCTGCATACCGCGTCCAATCCATCTACCTTCGAAGTACTTGCCCGGCGCTGGATTCTGAAGCCATCGAAACTGGCCTTGGACGTTTCTGAGGACCTGCGGGGGCATTTGCCATGGAATATTGTCGGTGCGAAGGTCATCGATGTGGCCATTGGCTACCGTGAAATCAAGCCATCCATCGTTGTCCAAGTCCACCAACTGGCAACCGAAACCAAGCTGCTCGAGCGACAGTTCGCCCAGCTTTGACCGTCGCGTGCCATCCACAAAAACCCCGGGGAGTGATTGCAGATAGAGCGTGTTCACTTCGTTGTAAAAATTTGTGACGATTAAATCCAAAAGCCCATCGCGATTTTGATCGCCGCACGCAATCCCCATGCATGCTTGAGCGCGTCCTATACTGTCAACAGCAACACCGGCAGCTGCGGCGCACTCGACCAAGATGCGATTCCCTGAGCTTTCGTCTCGTTTGCTCAGCAATAACAAATTCGGAGATACGTCGTTGGCAAAGAAGACGTCGTTTCCTTCTTTACCGTCGAGATTCGTGACCAGCGTACCGAGCGTATAGCCTGTTTGGATCGATTCGAGCAATTCGTTGTTCGCAATGTTCCAGCTCCAATCCCCGTTGCTGTAGAGGAGTCTGTTTTTTCCTGGTGGAAATGTCTTCGGATTGCACGATCCTCGCGCGGAATTTTTGACTTCGCACCACTTTGTAATCGCTTCTGTTCCGTACAGATAAGAACTGTCGAGCAAGTCAGGGAGGTTATCACCGTTGATGTCTGCGGCGTGCAAGGAGCTATTCCATTGCGAAAGTGGGTCCACTTGTGGAATGGGCATGTATTCGAATGTCCCGTCGCCATTGTTTCGATAGATGCGGGACACGCCTAAATTGGCGATCAGAAGATCACCGAAACCGTCCTGGTCGATATCGGCAATACCGATCCCTTGTCCATACCCAACATCTGCGACACCTGCAGAGAAGGAAACATCTTGGAATGCTATACCTCCAACGGATCGGAAGAGGCTTTTTGGTTTGTAGCGAGGGGTTGCAACAGCTGGCGAATCGCCGGCTTGTGCAAATGACAAATCGGGCCAACCGTCTCGATCGTAGTCGAATGCGTTCACTCCGCCACCCACACCTTCGATGGTGTACCAGCCTCGATTTGGCTTAGAGCCGTTCTCATAAGCGCAGTTGATACCTAATTGCTCGGCAACATCGTCCATGCGTATGCCATCGCCCAGTTCTCTCTCGTCATTATTGCTGGCGAGTGCGGAGTTTTTCGCGGTCGGAAGACCATCCGAAAAATGGGTTGGTAGCTCCCATTTTTCGTAGTCCAATCCATCGAGAACAGAAGGTTCGCTTAGCTTTCCTTTGCGAAGGGCTTGTTGTTCGGTTTTCAGTGCCTCTGTCATGGGAAGTTTGCTGATCGTCAAACCGGTTGCCTCCCAGCCGAAAGCTGCAACGTCATCATTGAGCCCTTGGAACAACATGGCAATCTTTGAAAACAGATCTGCGGCACCGTAGTTGTATGAAATTTGTTGTGTTAGATCGTTGATGGTCACTAAGTCATTACCCATCTTTCGAACTCGCTGCGCATCATCGGTACGTTGCAATCCTAGAAGGGCATCGGAAAGACCTTGATACGCCGCAACATGGCGGCGATCCAATCGGATGGCTTCACAGAAACATCTCGCTGCATTTTCGTTTTTCTCAGATCGAAGCATCAAGCCACCGAGGGCGTACCAGTACTCGGGATGGCGTTCAGCGCCATTTGGTTTTTTGTTTAACCATTGTGACAGTTCATCGAGCCGGTCGAGTTCGAGGAGGGAGGTTCCAACCCAAACCCATGGTTCCAGCATGTCTGGATTTTCACGAGACATGGACTGTAACTCTTGGATATACGTACCGTAAGCGTTGCGGAGCAGTTTGGTGCGGATCACAGCGAATTGCACGTATGGGTCATCGGGGAACGCGGTAGCAAATGCGTTCCGTGTCGCTTCCTCGTCGTAATAGTCCCGGCAGTCGATGGTGGCTAGCAATTCTCCCATTGTGAAATCGCCGAGGCGAATCAAACGATCGAGATAACGCTGCGCCTCCCATCGTCGACCTTCGGCATTGTAAAGCTTCGCTAAAAGTCGCAAGCCTGGAATGGCGTTTGGGTACTGCTTGATCAATTTCAGGAGCTTTGCCTCTGCGGCGCGTAAATCTCCTTTGGAAACCAACCACTCTGCTGCTTGGCCATTGGCTGGACCTGCCTGCGGAGCGTCCTCTGGAATCTGTTGGATCATTTTCAACGCCCCAGAAACATCGTTCCTCGCTGCCAGAACTCTTGCTGCGAGAAAAATCAGCTCGGGATCTCTCGGTTTTACCAACATCAATTCTTTGACTTGCTTCCACGCCTCGTCGGCTTGGCCGAGGTCGAAGGTCTCGACCGCTTTGAGAAATCGAGAGTCGTAGGATTTGGTGTCTTTGTCTGCACCAGCGTCGTTGGTCGCCGATACGCCGCTACTCGATGTGTCACCGGATGTTTTTGTGCTTTTATCGGTTGGGTTAGCGCTCGAACCGACGGTGGACTGCGACCCTTTTACCGCGCCAGTGGCTTGATCGTTTGAACTCTTGTTTTGGCATCCAGCGATTGCAATCACGAACCAAAAGCCTGCGAGCAAAAACGCGCTCGGTCCGGAGTACGAAGTGCTCCGGTTCAAGTTGCCTTCGATAACATGAACTGTCGTCTTCATCGAAATTCCAATCCTGACTTTTTCAAACCTGACGAAGTTGCCTCGTCATTTGTTATTCCCGGAGGTGGTCATCCAGTGGCTTCGGCCCTGAGATTGTCCGCGTTGGACACAGAACGGTGAAATATCGATCGATGTCGTTTCCCCTTTCATCCATTGGATCATGAGCGTAGCGGTCGCAGTAGACCAATGAAGTCCATGCCGAAAATGGCCAGAAGCAATATACGCGTTTTCGAAAGGATGCAGTGTTCCCATGTACGGGAAGGAGTCAAACGATCCCGGGCGCAGCCCAGCCCAAGTCCTCTCGACGGGAGTTTGGGCCAGTTTCGGCCAAATGCCTTCAGCCCAAGTTCGGAGTTGGTGGATCATTTCGGGTGTTGTTGTGGCATCAAATCCGACTTCCTCCTCGCAGGAACCCGCTAAAACGAGACCATCATCCCGGGGAACGAGATATCGATTTCCTTCGTGGATCACCATCGGAAATGGCGGTTGCTCGCAGCGATACAAAACCATCTGTCCACGCACAGGCAGCACCCCCGTGGGGATTTGCAAGGATTCCAATAGGCTAGCAGTCCAGGCTCCAGCAGCCACGCAGAACCGATCGCCGTGGATCTCATGGTTGTCGTTGGAGGTAAATTCATCGAAAGCGGTGCTACTGCTCCCTTCGCCTACACGATACTTTGCGGCCGTAATGCGATTATTGATCGTCGTCCAACCTTTTACGTAGCAATGACTTCGCATGTTCACTCCAAGACTTGCACATCCGAGGATTAAAGCTTGCAAGTGGCGAGGATTGCGAAGGCGGCAATCACCCTTCACAAACCAAAAATCGCATTTGGGAGACTTAGCAATCAATTCTTGGAATCCCGGCAAATCCTTCAATACCTGCGTTTGGGGCCAATGCTCAACATCAATCCCATGCTCCTCCCACCACATGCGATTCGCTAACAAGGTTGCTCGTTCGGCGGGGGTCGGAGCGACGTAGAGTCCACCACATACCCGAAACTCGTTATCTATCCCGGAGATTTCGCGTAGCTTTTCCGACCACAGTGGGTGCAAGCGATGGGCCAAGCTTCGGAGTTGCTCCATAGGGTCGTGGGCAGGAATTGAAGCTCCAGCAGGAAGGATGCCCGCACCGGCCCACGAAGATTCCTTGCCAAACTCCTTTGCGTCCAGGATGGCTACCTTCCAACCACGCACAGCGGCTTCGAATGCGATCGATAATCCGATCACACCACCGCCACAGACAACTAGATCGTATTTTTCCATACCCCACATTCTACTAACGATTTGGATTCCGCCCCCCCGAATTAGGACTTGGCCCGAGGATGGAACTTTTTCCTGTCTCGGATTCCCGTAGAATAAGCTCGAAGAATAGGGGTGCTTATTCGAAACCGCCGCAATTCCACCTCATCCGTTTGTGAGATGGGGTGACACTGGAGCGATGGCCGGGAACACCGACGGGCTTGCTTCTGAACATCAACGAAAAAACGGGTTGTCATCGTGCGCAAACGACGGATCGCTATGCCATGGATTTCCTTCTTCGTTGCTTGGTTCTTCTTCGTTGTCGGAGGCCAGCTGTCCCCGGAACTCCTTCGTGGGACTTTGGCATGGAATAGTACGGGCTGGAACTGCGATGACTTGATCGGCAGCGTGGGGGGGAACGCATGCTGGGCCTCGTCTGAAGTTGGGAATCCGGGATGCGAGGGATATAGCTCGGATGAGGATGGTGGCTGGGGCGAAGATGGTAGCTCAACGCGGGGAGTCGAGGAAATTCCAGTCTATCAAGCATTGGTTTGCGACGGCGTCGGGGTTGGCTATGTCCTGATCCCCGCGGGGCAGATCGCTGCCGATGCCACCGTACGAATCCTTGTTCATGAGGCAAACGACCGAATCCTCTATCCTGCGGTCGAAATACTTTCGATCGATCCGGAGCCGGGACCGCAAGAGGATCGCAGGGGAGGTTTTCGACCTGGAAGTGGATCATTATTGAAGCGATTCAAAGATGCTCTGGAACGGGTTCGAGAACATATCAATCCGCCGGAATATGTGCGTGTTCATTTCCTATTTATCGGTGCTGAACCGCTCCAGATTACGCTGGCTGGAGAGATCGAGCGGGTGGTCTCGGTAACACCTGTGGTTGTTGAGCCTAAAGAAGCGGCAATACGTTTTCGTGTACCTCTTCAAGAATGGTGGGCTGGCATGCTTCAGTATTGCCAACGCCAAATCGATCGAAGCGATTATCCAACGTTGATCGAGCGCTATTTGGTGAATATGCTCGGTGCCCGATTGGGATTCGAGGTACCGGAGCTCATCAAAGCAAAATCAAAACCTGCGAGCAAGCAAACAGATCCTCTGCCCACCATGTCCCTAATCGCGGGTGTCGAGTCGCTCAGGGATCAATTGCGGCAGGAGCAATTGTCGCAAGGTATTTCACCCGGCCAGGCCAATGTACCGATTCCCAGTCCACCACGTTGGAAGGATGCCCCACTTCCAGATTCGTTCGATGGAAAATCTATGGATGCAATTCCTGTAGAACCAATCTCGAGCGTGGTACCTCCGGAGTGTTTGTATATCCGTTTTGGATCCTTCGCAAATTATCTTTGGTTCCAGCAGTTGTCACAGTCTCGAGGGGGTGATATCGCGCAGATGGCGCTGCTTCGGGGGTTCAATTATGAAACGAACCAGCGTGCGGAGCGGATGCTCAACACAAAGATGAATTACATCAGCAAGCTCTTCGGCGATGCCGTCATTTTGGATATGGCATTTATCGGTTATGACCTATACCTCCAAGAAGGCCCGACCATGGGAGTGGTCTTCGAAGCTCGGAATTTGGATTTGCTTCGTTCATCGTTTCAGCAAGAGCGCGAGGCCACCAGGCAACGATTGGCTGATCAAGGTTGCAAACTGCAAACCATCGAAATCGAGGGAAGCCCGGTCTCGTTTTTAAGCACGCCTGATAATCAAGTCCGGTCGTTTGTCGTTGAGGCAGCACCGTATCTTTTTGTTACCACCAGCCAAGAATTGGCCAAACGATTTATCGAGGTACAGAAAAGCAAAGAGTCGCTAGCATCTCTGCCCGCATTTCGTTTCGCAAGGTTGATGATGCCGATCGAAAATAAGTACGACGTATTCGCTTATTTCTCGTCCCCCTTTTTCCGGAACCTTATTTCACCGCATTACCAAATTGAACTGCGACGACGACTCCGGGCTACCGCAGCTATTGAGACCATCGAAACAGCAACGATGGTTGCAGCTTCGGAGAAAAAGCACGGATTTAGAATTCCTACCACATGGTCTCAGCCCGATCGCAAGGTGCGTCCCGCAAATGGGTTTGAGTCGGTGGTCGCTCAACGAGACGAAAGTGGGGACCGTTGGCCCTCGGTCGATCAAATGATCGAACAGAATTATTTGCCGGGTTGGTTTCACGTTAGGGCGGACGGTTCGCAAACGATACGGATGGAAGATTCTTGGGTTGATTCCGTCCGTGGGCGTCGAGGTAGTTTTCTACCCATCGCTGATGTACCACTGGTTGATTGCACCGTTTCCGAAGCGGCCGAGTATCGAGCTGCTTCCGAGTTTTACTCCCGGCAATGGGAGCAAACCGATCCCTTGATGTTCGGGTTGCGCCGTTACTCGCATCCCGATATTCCAAAGGCGGAGAGAATCGCCATCGAAGGCTACATCGCTCCGTTTGGGAGCGACAAGTATGGTTGGGTCGGTTTGCTGCTAGCTCCCCCACTGGATACCCAAGTCCAACTGCCGGAGGACGATGTTATCAACTTGCAGTTTCGTCTTCGAGGGATTCAGGATCGAAGGAACTCAGTACCGGACCATTTTGTCTTCGCTGGTCTGAAAGACCTGATGCCGCCACTTCCGGAGGAAACCAAAGGTCTGATCGCGACATTGCGAGTTCTGAAATCTCTTCCGGCCTATGTAGGGGCTTGGCCAAAACCCGCCGTGCTGGATCAGCTTCCGCTAGGGTTGGGAGGAGGGCCGCCCGATTTGATGGGATTCTCCAGGTCGATTTTGGGTTTGTGGCGTTGGCAGATGGGAGGCTTTAGCATTCTCTCATTCGATCGATCGATTTTGGAAACGTGTGCGATGGCCATCAAAATCGCGCCAGCCGATGATTTTGCACAGGCCCGCGCTACCATTCGGGATCTATCTAAGAGCAAACTATCAGGATGGTTCAACACATTTAGCTTCCGACAAGCAGCACAGACGACCCGTGGAAACTTGCTCCTTTTAGATTCTGTCCAGCAGCAACTCGGCATTGAGCCCGAAATAGCAAAGGATCGAGTCGAGCAGTTACTGGACGCAAAAATCCAGTGTGCGTTAGGTGGAGAATATCGGCTTGAAAAGGGGCGTTGGATTTCGACTGCCTGGCCTGAGAAACTGGAACTCGCACCCGGTGCTGAACATTCGATGATCGGGTACGACACACTCCACACGATACCACCCAAAGAGTATGTGGCACCATGGCTGGAGTGGTTTCGAGGCGCGCAAGTTCACTTGACCCAACTCCCAGAGCGACTGGTAGTGATCGGGCATCTCGATATGGAACCGTTACCGGTAAGTACAAAGGGAAACGGAGGTGATCAGACAGAGACGACAGCCTTGCCGAAGTTGAATTTTGATATCTACAATCTCCCGTTTCAAATGTTCAATAGCGATAAGCCAAAAAAGGGCCAGGATTCCAATAACGGTAGCAAGCCTTCCGAGAGCGATTCCAAGTCGAAGCGGGCCCCGAAGAAGCCCGACGCAACGGAGCCAAACCAACGTCGATTCTGATGCCATAGGATGTTATGAAACTGATTATTGGAATCGATGAAGCTGGATACGGTCCGAATTTGGGCCCTTTGGTGATTGGTGCATCGGTTTGGGTTGCGCCTTTCGACTGGAAGATCGAGGGTGCCTTGGAGTTGCTCGCACCAGAAATTCGTGCCGAGCCTTGGAGACCACGCTCCGATTTTGTCCCGCTGGGTGATTCGAAAAAGATTTATAAACCAGGGTTGGGCATAGAGGGTTTGATGGCAGGAGTCACTTTTTTGCTAACTCCTCGCACCGCCACTCCAATCAGCACTTCGAAGTTGTTGCATAGCGTGGCACCCGATGATGCGAGTCGTGTTGAAAAGCAACTTTGGTATGCTCCTGCATCGGATGATGCGATTTTGCCAGAGGTTTTTTTCGAGACCGAGATTGGATCTCGCGCTCAACACAAATTCGAATCGCTGGGGATTCAATGCCTCGGTTTGCGAGCACGAGTCATCGACGAAGAAGAGTTTAATCGTACTGTCGAATCAGCCGGCAATAAATCGACGGCACTCAGCGAATGGTCTATTGGATTAGTCGCTGATTGCCTCCATCAATATTTAAATGGTAGTGATCCTGTCGCTGGCAACATTCAAACGATTGAGGTCTATTGCGATCGGCATGGTGGACGGAAGCGATATGCACCCGTTCTGTCGCATGTTTTCTGGAGGTCTGTTAACTCTGTAGTCGATCTAGATCCAGACAGCCATTCGGTTTGGGTGGATGTTCTCGAAGAGAACGCGCATTGCAGTCGCTACCAAGGTGATTGGTTCGGCCGCGAAATGAGGATTCAATTTCAGGTTCAAGGCGACTCCTTGCTGCCATCAGCCGCTTCGTCCCTTCTTGCCAAATTATTACGCGAACTGATGATGATTCGGCTCAATCGATTTTGGCGCAACGAGGTGGGCGAGCAGCTTCGCCCCACGGCAGGTTATGCGGTCGATGCAGCGAGATTCGCTGAAGACATTCGAAAGGCACAAAACACTCTCGGAATACCGAAGTCACGGTGGTGGCGAGAGCGATGATGGAGAATGGTTCAAGTGCAGCATCCTGATGGGAAGATGGGTAAGCCGGGGGAGTGGTGATACTTGCCTCACCTCCGGATTCCACCGAGTAGCCGAAATCTGCTGCGAATAACGCTAGGACCATCTCATCCATCCATTGGTTAACAAAATCCTAAGGCTTGCTGCTGGGATCAATATTTGTGCCAATTACTTGCTTCACACTCTTACGAGCGATACAACGACGTGACGTGGTGTCGGGAAGCAGAGCAGGTTTCAATACCTCTGCGAGTTGAAGCCGGCAGGAGTGGATCATCAATGAAGCCCAGAGGCTAGGATGCACCATGACGAACTCACAGCAAAATGAAGAGACCGAGGAGTTGGATCTTCGTTTCATCATGCTCGCATCCTATTTTGCGGATGCACTTGAGTGCATCGCCATGCAGTTGCATCTAAAGCTCAATCTGCACACATCTCAGACCAGTTCCTACAACACCTGGAAGCAATGGGTGGAAGCCGAGTTCGCGATCGACAGTGAGTGGGCGCGCAAAACGTTCTGCCTGATGACTGCAAAGATGTCTCCGACACAAGCACTGCTCTATATGATGCGAGGTTTCGGGAGTGTTGCTCCTGAAAGTGCCCTCGCAATAGCGTTCAGTCAAGTGGACGACATCGGTGAAGCGACGCGGAAGTATCGCTGGCCGGAAATTGAAGTTGTTCCGGAGGAGCGGTCCACCGTTCCTCTGGATGGAGGCTTTCGTCGAGACTCTGCCCACAAGGGGCATATTAAGGATGCAAAGCCGAGCTATCTTCCGGCCAATCCCCCTTCTGACTCCGATTCGCCGCGGCAGGATCGAGACCGCCAGTAATTCGGTCGTTTTCGAGTTGGAAACTGGTAATGAGGAAGGATCTCGGGTTTGAATCAATCGAGCCATCTGGATTTTGCTGCGAAGATGGATTCTCATAATTGGGATCCCTTAGAAGGTAAAATCCTCACATGCTTCAGCAACGCTCCCCGACTACGACTCCAGTACTACCATCGGTTGTGCCAAATTCGGCGAAATCATGCTTCGTCGGACTTGCTCTTTTATCGTTCATGTTCATTGGATGCGGGGGAAACACTTCCAGTGTGAAGTCGGAACCCGGTGTTGGAAACGCATCGAATTCGGGGCAATCGGAGAAAGATACGACCAAAACAGCGTCCGAAGCCGATTCAGCGCGTCCGAGTTCCGCGGCAACTTTTGAGGAAAAACTAGCCAGGACTGAGAAGTTGTTGCAAGCCGATCAACCCGATGCGGCTTGGGATTTAGCCAAAGATTTGATCGTCGAACGACCGCAATCGTTTCCCGCTATGTTTCTCGCGGCTCGCATCATGGCAAAGCGGAACAATATTTCTGGCGCCATGCAGATGATGAGCAAAATCGATCCTAATGATCCGGAAGCTGGTCCTGCAGCCACGGGGCAATTGGCGGAGTGGCTTGCACAGTCCGGAAACCTGGCAGAGGCTGAGTTGAAGCTGAAAAGTTTGCTTAAGAAATTTCCTTCTGCCGCACCTGCGATTCGACTACTGGTGGATATATACAACGCGCAAGGTCGAAGGTGGGAAGCATCTCGATGGACGGATCGGATGATCCGCCTGGGAAATTTTAGTACACCTGATTTAATGAACACAATCGATGTGCGTGAGCCAACCGCGACTGACCCGCTACGCAAAGCAGCCAACGATTTTGCTCCGGATGATCCGTACAGCCAACTAGGAGAACTTCGTATCTTGACCAATGCCGATCGCTGGGGTGATGCATTGGAGCCATTGGCAAAGATCGTTGCTAATCGTCCAGACCTATTGGAACCTTGGATTTGGTACGGAGAATCGCTGCTGGAGACTGGCCATTTATCGAAGATGACACAGTGGCTTGCGAGTCCACCTGAAGGCCACGAAAAGCATCCCGAGTATTGGTATATCTACGGACGGTTGTTAATGCAGCAGGAGGATGCTCGCGGTGCGGCAAGGTGCTTTGTTGAATCCCTTCAATTGGATCGTCGGCATCTTGCCTCGATCCAGTCCCTCTCGGAATGCTTAATGGATATGGGGCAAGAGGATCTAGCATTAGAGATTCGATCCGAGGCGGGGCAGTTGATCCGCATCAAGGATCTGTCGCAGCAGATTCAGCGAGGGATAGGTAAACGGGAGGAGTTCATTCAAATCGCTGATTTGTATCGACAGATGCACGATCCTGTAGGCGCATTTGGATGGGATACGATTTTGCTCGTCAATGATAAAAAACCCATTACTGCCGAGTTGATCGAAGTACAAAAGAAGTTGCGGGCGGGTGAAAAATCGGAGATTCCATGGTTAGCGAAACTCCCTGTCGGTGAATGGCCATTGCCTGAAACCAAAGAAATCAAAACGAAGGAACCTCCATCACCCAACCAGGGTATTCAGTTCGATGCGTTACCCATTCGTTTTTCCGACCGAGCCGCCGAGTTGGGGTTCGTGACAAGTTACAACAATGGAGCTGATCAGGGGCGAGGATGGTACACGCTTGAGGGTATCGGAGGTGGCGTTTCTGCGATCGACTATGATCGAGATGGATGGCCCGATTTGTTTCACTCCCAAGCTGGCGATTCCGTGCTCAGGGAGAAACCCTCCTTTGCCCCGAAGGAGTTGTATCGTTCGTTCGCAGGGAAGCGATTTGAGAATTCTGCGTCGGCTGCATTCATTGCCGATCGTGGCTACGGTCAAGGGACCGGAATTGCGGATATCGATCAAGACGGGTTTTCGGATGTGCTGATTGCCGATATAGGCGAGATCAAATGGTACCGTAATCAAGGTGACGGTACCTTTGAGAAGATGCAATTGCCGCAGGCTTCGGCACCTTCGCTGTGGAACAGTTCCATCCAAGCTGCAGACATCAACGGCGATACGATTCCTGATATCATCCAAGGCGCCTACATCGATGGCGGGGATGTATACAGCCGCAAATGCCCTACACCTCAGAATCCAAATGCACTTTTCTGCCATCCGAAGCGTTTCGAGCCAGGCAAGAGTCGGATACTCCTGAATGATGGGGGCGGGCAGTGGTTGCTCGCTGATCCTGTGTTGCTCGAATCATTGGTCGATGGCTATGCGCTTGGAACATTAGTCACCAACATCGATCAGCAGTATGGAAATGATGTGTTCTTTGCAAATGATGTTTCACCAAATCATTTGCTCCTCAGCCAACCAACAGGCGATGGTAAATTCGAATTGGTCGAGTCTGGAATGCGGGCTGGGGTCGCTGTCGATTCGCTGGGCCGGGCGCAAGCCTCTATGGGGGTTGCCTGTGGTGATCAGAATCGAGATGGGTTGTTGGACATTGTCGTGACGAATTTCCGGTACGAAGTGAGCACGCTTTACCTCCAGACCTCCCCTGGTGTATTCGTCGATGGAACTCGTGTGTCGAGGCTTGGAGAGCCGACGTTGGAATGGCTCAGTTTCGGTTGTCAGCTATCCGACTTGGACAACGATGGATGGTTGGATTTCATAACCGTGAATGGTCATATCGACTATTTGACACCGTGGCAGATGCCCCCTCAGGTTCTTCGTAGCAATCATGGAAAGTTCGAATGGTTGCGAAAACCGAGTCCGGGTGCATATTTTGACAACGATAATGTCGGCCGATCGTTGACGCAGGTCGATTTCAATCGGGATGGACGACTCGATTTCGCGATCACTCACCTTGATCGACCATCGGCATTACTTCAAAACGACTCACCAGCGAACAGAAATCATTATGTTCAGTTGGAGGTTATAGGAACAGCATCAGAGAGAGACGCAATCGGTGCTATGCTCCACATTCGAAGTGGTTCCGAGAATTGGGTAGCTCCTGTATCCGTAGGAGATGGTTTTTACGGTACCAATGAACGGACCGTACACGTCGGGTTAGGGAGTGTCGAATCGATTGATTCGATCGAGATCGTTTGGCCTACTGGAAACCGGGAATCGTATTCGCAACTACAAACCGATCGGCGTTATCGTATTATCGAATCGATCGGGTTGCACGAAATTGAGCCTTAGATGTAGAAGACTGTTGGATTCTCTTTCATCGGTCCCATTGGAGTACGGCAAAGAGCACGATCCCTAAATAATGGCTGGCACTCGCGACGATAACTAGGATGTGCCAAATCGGATGGAAGTACCAATTGCGGTGATCGTTTTGAAGGAATACGACACCGACCGTGTAAAGGATCCCGCCCAGTAGCATGGAGGCAAAGCAGATCGAAGATACCGACCAATAAAGGACGATCGCTGGCCCCCAACCTAAAAGGACGTAGGTCAGTGATGTCATGTTGTCGATTCGATGTTTGGCGAGGACCTTGGAATAGAATCCTAACCCTGCTGAGAACCATACGAGAAATAACATGGCGATTCTCGGGACGCCTTGCATCTCGCCCCAGATGAATGGGGTGAAGGTGCCAGCGATGAGAGTGTAGATGATCCCTTGGTCGAGCGACCTCACCAAATGGCGTCTTTTGGGATCTCGAACGGCATGTGAGAGTGTTGAGAAAAGATACATCGCCGACAAGCTAATGCCGTACACAGCGCAGGCGATGATCATGGACTGACGGTATTCTTTCGCAAGATAGGCGAGAGCAAATCCGGCGGGAATGCTTACGAGGAAGCCGATACCGTGAATCCATGCATTGACGAGCTCTTGGGATGCATTTTCGTCGGTCCAGTGTTTTGACATGCGAAACCGGGACGATGGCGGGCGAGGGGAGATGGCTGAAAAAGAGGGAGTCCGATTCTACCCGAAAGTTCCATGTCGGTATTCCCAAAATAGATCATTCCCGAGACCAGTTCTGGCTGCTAGCGGTGGGTGATATAGCGTGATGTTGGCACTCCGAGTAGAATCGTAATGCGGTGAGGCGTAGGTCCGTTGTGTCCTAAAATCTCTTCGGTCGATGCACGCGGGGATTTCCTTGGCCGACCAACGAAATCGTTGGTGATTCCGAAATGGATGGGTGGCAGAGCGGTTTAATGCACCGGTCTTGAAAACCGGAGTAGGGTTTCCCTACCGTGGGTTCGAATCCCTCCCCATCCGCTTTTTTCTTTCCGTCCCTCCTTGGGGCAGTAGAGTTTGTCTGGGGGGGCTTGCTGGTAGTGCTTTGCCGTTGCGAACCATTGAGTGCGTGGTCTGCATTGGGAGTTTTAGGTTGATCGAGCTTGGTACTACTGAAAGCTTGAGCGGATTATGGCACGCATAACACGGGTGAAGAAGGCATGGTGATGGTCGTGGTGCTTCACATTCCTCAACTCAGTTGGTAGCAATTCATTGAAGGACAGCCTGCGATGTCGCGGCTATGGAGATCTTGATTCCATGAAAACCTTCGAGCTCTCCGATGGCGGGATACTAATGATCGAGGAGCACTTTCTGCCACCCGACCTCGCCGATTTGTACTTTACCGAGTTGAGGGATAGCTGCCTTTGGGAGCAGAGGCCTGGAATCTTCGGGCATATGCAGCCGCGATTGATCGCATCCTATGGCGATGAGGGTGTCTCCTACCGTTACTCCGGTGCAGATTATCCAGCGACTCCGTGGAACGATACTTTGCTCAACATCAAAGGGCGAATCGAATCCGTGATGGGTAGGTACAACTACTGCTTACTCAATCGGTACCGGACTGGAGCGGATAGCATGGGATGGCATGCGGACAATGAACCGGAAATGGGGGATATCATCGGTTCGCTGTCGCTCGGTGCGACCCGGAAATTTCGGATCCGTCATAACGAGACGCGCGAAACCAAAACGATTTTGCTAGGCCACGGTACCTTACTCATTATGGCAGGAACCATGCAGCAGTTCTGGCAGCACGAGGTGCCGAAAACGAAACGGTACGTGAACGAACGGATCAATTTAACGTTTCGTGAAATCAAGCGAAAGGATTAGATATGTCGGTATGGATATCCATGGTCGGGTTTTCGGTAGTACTGATGGGGATGGTTATGCTTGAGGATGCTTCCTCCTTTAAAATCACATCGAAGCGGGCTGATGATCGAGTGGACGTAATATCAAAAGATCGAAAGATCTGTTTCGTGATTCGAAGCCCTTCTGGAATTAGCCACACGACCATCGAACGTACTGCGAAACAGTGGCCGGATCAGGTAATGATTCAATTGAAATTGGCGGGACTGGAAAATTTCAAGCTTTCTACGGATCGGATGAAGCTCGAAGCATCAGTGTCGAGTAATCTTGGCGAAGTGCGGTATTGGAAGCAAGGCGAAGAAGACTATCCGTTGGACTCCTCGAGTGCTTATTGGATGGCGGTCAAAGTATTGGACAGTGATGGTGTGCCAACTAAAGTGGTGCCGCTGAAAGACGGTTGTTTTGAAATGCAATTGCCGAGGAAATTGTTTGAAAGAAATCCGAAGTCGTTCAAGTTGGAATGGATCGATTTCTATCGGAGTTGAATTTGAATACGACGGAGTTCTTGAGTCCAGCTTCATTCATCCGTTAAAAACGATGAATGACTGATGCTGACTACGCCAAACCGATGACAGAGCGTGTTGCAGGTATCGAGGTCATCCATTGCAAGTGCGTCGCATTTTTTAGGGTTGTAACCACGTTGATCGCGGAAGGCTCGGATGGTCTGGCTCAAAACCTCGGATTCATGCGTTCGTTGTGTATAATCCGTCGAGCCCGGCTAAACGATCCACCTGTGAAAGGGATTCGAATTGTCTACTTTCATTCACTGTTTATGGCGATTTCCTCGTGCCATGGGTATCGCCTTTTTGATCATCGTGAGCTTTGCCCCACGAACGATAGCGGATGAGCCGATTCGAGTGCTTGTTTGGGACGAGCAGCAACCGGCTCAGAAAGAAGCGTATGAGAATTTTTTAGGGAATGAGATTGCTGAGTCATTGAAGTCCAAGCCTGGGCTGCAAGTTCGATCGTCGTCGATCAATGACGGAGAGCAAGGGTTATCCCCTGCGCTGTTGGATTTTGCCCAAGTCATCGTTTGGTGGGGGCATATTCGCCATCCAGAAATTAAATCGGAGTTGGGGAAAGATATCGTCCGGCGTGTTCAACAAGGTCAATGCAATTTGGTCGCGATCCATTCAGCGCATTGGTCCACACCCTTTATGGAGGCGATGAATGAAGTCACACGTTTTCGATTGAATGCCGAGTTACGAAAGCAGGGGATTGAGGACGCAGATATTCAAGAAATTGCCCCGGATCGATTCAAAGCCCCGTCGCGCGACGCACGGAAGACACCCTATTGGGAAATTGCAACTACGGTTGCAAGTGGATCCCCCAAGCCTCGGTCGGTGAATCTGTTCCTTCCTAATTGCTGCTTCCCCGCCTATCGTAACGATGGCAAGCCAAGTTTTCTGGAAGTTTTGAAAACGGATCACCTACTCGCCAAAAACTTGCCAGCGAGATTTTCGCTTTCGAGAACAGAAATGTACGATGAACCGTTCCACGTCCCGGAACCGGACGAGACGATTCTTCACGAGCGTTGGGAAGGGGGGGAAGAGTTTCGAAGTGTAATGTTGTGGAAGTTGGGGAAAGGGACAGTCATTTACATCCGTCCTGGGCATGAGACGTTTCCAATCTACAAAGATCCTCATATCTTGCAGTTGATCGAGAATGCATCTAGGTATCCAACGGCCCACTGATACATAAGTTGCTTATTCGAATAGAAGCGTGGATGAAGTGGCAGTTGGAAGCTTTTCATTGACTCATGTTGCTCAACTCTACGATTCTATCCAGCAATTGCGAATACGAGCGAATCGCAACCGGCTATTATCAACTCTAGGTCTAGGTTTTTTAAAGTGATTAGAGCAGTATGAACGCATTTCGGATTCCCGAAGACAAGCCGCCCTTGCTTCGAAGTTATTGGGTGGTTGAAAACATGATGTTGGCGGGAGCATACGTAGGTCGTCTCCAACGTGTGGAGCATATTGAGCGGATTTCGAGACTATTCGGTGCAGGTATCCGGACGTTTGTCAATTTGATGGAAGAGGATGAAGTAAATGCCGATGGTGTTCCGTTCACGCCGTATGAAGACGATCTGCGAGAACTCGCAGATCGCAACAGGGAAGAAGTCGATTGCTTACGCTTTCCGATCAAGGATCGAAGTATCACCAATTACGAACGGATGAACGAGATTCTTCAAACGATCGATAGTTCGATGGCTTCAGCACGTCCGGTTTATGTTCATTGTTACGGTGGGATCGGGCGAACGGGGACAGTCGTTTCCTGCTGGCTTCTGCGGCATGGACATGCGACGGCCAACAACGTCTTCGAAATACTACAGGAGTTGAGACTTGCAGATGAAGACGTATCGTGGAGAGATGCGCCTGAAAATAACAAGCAGAAGTCTTTTGTGCTCCAGTGGGGAGCGATTCATGGATAAGGGAAATGATTTGTTGAAAAGTTTGAGGTAGCTCATGGTTCACAAAGATTGGTTCACGAGGCTTACGGGGTTTTCAGAGCGGAGCCCTGAGAATGTTCGTAAATCGATTTCGGTCGATGGTGAAATGTTGACCTCGAGCGTCAATCGGGCAACCTATCGGTACGGACGGTTGGAGGTTCCGTCGCTTGACGAATTGAGGCGGCGTAACGCAACTGGGTGCCGAGGCAAGCGTGGGATGTCGATCAAGGGTGTGGTCGGAGACGCTAGAACGCTGCATGCGGATCCATCGAATTCAGGGGCCGTCTTTCAAGTGGCGTCGCAATTCAATTTACTAGAAATGGTCTCGCCAAATGTAACCCCAGAACGTGGAGTGGGGATCTATGAGCATGACGGGACCCAGGGACCTGCATGTGCGATGGCATGCGGCGCAGGAACAATTTTTCGTAATTACTTTGTGGACCTGGACGGGCAAGTGGGTCAATCCGAGTCCAAGCAAATCGATTGTCTGTTCGAGATTGGTGAGTGGGTAGGTAACGACCATCAGCGACTTTGGAAAATGCGGAATGGTTATGCGCTTCCTTCGGCAAGTGGCCTCGAAGAAGTGGTCCGCAAACTACGCTCCAAATCACCCGAGGACTTGGATTCTTTCCGAGGAAAACTAAGAATTGGAGTCCAGTGGGATACACAAGTAACACTGGAAGGGTGTGATCATACCGTAACGCAGGTTTACTGTTCGGCGTTACCCGTTGCCTACAGCGGTCTTCCAAAACCGTCATGGGAGCTGTTTGCAAAATTGATTTTAGAAGCAACCTACGAGGCAACATTTTTGGTTGCCATTGAGAATGCTGCAAGGACTGGGAATAAAACACTTTACCTAACCAGTGTTGGAGGTGGCGCTTTTGGAAACGATCGACGTTGGATAGATAGCGCCATACTGAGGGCTTGCCGGATTTTTCGTCATTGTGAATTGGATGTTAAGATAGTGAGCTTTCGGTCGTTAGAACCAAGCGTTGAGGAGTTGGTTTGTTCCTTTCGGTCGATTGGAAACTCGGAATCGACTTAAGGCATGAAAGGAATCCAAATCGATTTTGGGATCCAACGCTGGCGTGCCGATGTGTGGGGGCGTTGCTATCGTATTGCGGCTCAGCTACTGAGAAATATCAGGGCTTTCCAAGAATTCTCATCGATTGACGAATCTGAGATGGGAAATCCATCGGATTTTGTATTTGTACTATCGGTCATCGGTAAGACGAGGAGAAACGAAGATCGTGCGAAGAATGAACCAGTCTGAGAACGTGGGGCGTTTATGGATTGGACTTACCGATGGTAGTCCAAACCGTTTTCTAACTGGAGTATTCCTGCTGGTAGGGATCATTTGCGGTTCAAGCGTGTACGGGCAAGAAGCCGCGGAGCCTGCGGCACCCGGGTCGGTGGTCGCTGAATTGCAGCAGGAGATCGATAAAGTGCGACCCGCTGTTCAAGGTCCATGGACAAAGTTATGGATGGACGAAGTTGGGCGATTGGGCAAGGTCGAACCAAGAAAAATCAACATCGGGGATCGGGAGATTCTTGTCGATGAGTCCTTATTCTATTCCGGTCGCTATGGTTCTCCCTTGGCCTACTCTCGCGCGTTTGACCTTGCCGAGAAGCATGGATTTGCGCCATCGAAGGGAGCGAAGATATTTGATTTCGGTTATGGAAGTATTGGGCATTTGCGAATGTTGGCACAGATGGGGTTGAACGCGACTGGGGTTGACGTGGAGCCTTTGTTACCGGTGATGTATGACGGTTGTTCCGGTCCATTGGGGGAAGGAAGTGTACAATTGCTCCATGGACGTTATCCTGCTGACGAAAAGCTAATTGAGGCTGCGGGGGACGGTTATGATTTGTTCCTGTCGAAAAACACGTTGAAACGTGGGTATATCCACCCTTCGCGAGAGCCTGTGAGTCCTCGGCATATCATTCAATTGGGGGTTAAAGACGAAGCATTTTTGGAACGAGTTACCAGCATGCTCAAGCCGGGTGGGCTATTCGTTATTTATAATTTTTGCCCACCGAAAGCAGCTATGGATAAGCCCTATATTCCTTGGGCGGAAGGGGAGTGCCCGTTTCCTGTGGAAGCATTTGAAAGGGCGGGTTTTGAGGTTGTCGAATACGATGTGGTAGACGACAAAGAAGCGAGAGACCTAGGACATCGACTAGGGTGGGATGCGCCGGGCGGAATGAAGCTAGAAACAGACTTGTTCGCGTGGTACACCATCGCGAGAAAAAAGTAGTCTTCTCATAGAAAGACCCGCGGATAATGCATTGGTTCTTTTTGGTAATGGCTATCTTATCTGAAGTTGCTGGCACCGTCTGTATGAAGCTATCGGCTGGCTTCTCCAAGACGTTACCATCCGTGTTGATGTGGGTGTTCTATGGAATCTGTTTTGCTTTTCTCGCATTCACTCTGAAGAAGATCGATGTGGGTGTGGCGTATGCGATCTGGAGTGGAGTGGGCACTGCATTGATCGCCGCAGTCGGGGTCATCTATTTCAGAGAACCGTTAACTTTGATCCGTTGTATTGGCTTGCTCACGATCATTGTCGGAGTCGTTATTTTGAATTTGTCAGGAAGTAGTCATTGACTGATGCTGCAGGTTGAGAATTACTCCCTGTGCTAAGTTCGAGAACCGGTACAATGACGGTGCTTAGACCGTTTCGAGGCTAGATGCAATCTTCGATGGTGTCGACCAAGTGTTGTTTGCAACGTCGTGGATCGAAGGTTCGTCGTACCACGCGTCGGAGCGAAGGCGTCCGTCTTGATCTAAGAATAGATTCATGCAGATAGAATCCCACATCGAACGGCAGGCTGTCCCTTTGAGTTCGATGTATTCAATTCCTCCATTGCGGTCGTAGATCATTCCATCGAGCTGGTATCGCGATTCCTGCGTTGGGATTACCCATACAAAAGAGCCGTCCGGTTCGGCGAACATGCCGGGCCAGGGTTGGATAGATTCCGAGAATGCCTCGAAGGTGACTGCCGCATCAAAGTGTTTTCGAGGGTAGATTCGTACGAACATGAAGCGTGCTGATCAGCTTTCTGGAGGAATCTGCTTGCCGTGTGGATCCATGGAGGGGGAGCCGCTAGTCCGATCGAGTTGCGTGCGAAGTTCGCTCGATGTGTAATGCTCAAGCGATTCCGCTTGGGTATGCAAGCGGTGATCTCCTAAGCCCGTTTCGACACTGAGGAACTGCTCCCAAAGTCGGTGAGACCGTATCAAGTTTTGAGCGTGTCGGTAACCATTCGGAGTTAGTGCCCAACCGCCGTTCGTTGATGTCAAATAACCGCTGCGAACCATCTCGCGGCCTGCATGAGCCAAAGGGGCCATTGATATTTTGAGCCGATCCGCGATCGCTTGCATGGACATCGTAGCCAACGCTGGGGAAGACTGCTCTGACTCGCGGTAGAGCAGAGCGAGGATGTCTTCACCAAGGATTCGTCGTGAGAGTTTTCGTCGGGATAGCCAGCGAACGAGGACACCGCTTTTCGGGCTAAATACGGCAGCCAGTAAAAGTAGTAAACCTGCAACGACAGCAATCATAGCCGCTGAGTTGGCTGACTTGAACCCGATCGTGTGAGGCAGGGTAATGGCCGATAGATGGCCCAGGACCGCAGCGATGCATGCGATCATCGCGCTGATTCCAATCATGGGTGCCAGTCGATTGCAGAGCAAATATGCGGTAGCAGGGGGGACGATCAGCATCGCGACTACGAGGATATTGCCGACCGCTCGAAAGGAGATGATGCAAGTTACTGCAACCATAGCAGCGAGCGCGTAATGAAAAATACCAACCGGGATATCTTGGGCCTGAGCCATAGTTGGGTCAAAGGTGCTCAATGTCCATTGACGGTAAAAAAGAAAGATGACTAAGGCGTTGAAGCAGCAAATGCATGCTAGTTCAACAATTACCAGGGGGGCCTTTCCGAATGGGGTGGAGACCATTTCTAAGATGATGGTTTCTAAATTTCCATACAGCACGCAGGATGGATCCAGATCGACATGTTCCGCTCGGGAAACCATCATGATGCCGAGCGCAAAGAGCGCAGTGAACACAACACCGATCGCTGCGCTTTCCTCAACGCTGCCGAAGCGACGGATCAATTCTGTTAACCACACCGTGATCATGCCGACTGCGACTGCGCCGATGAGAGCGATGAGTTGACTCCGTGATCCGCTCCAAAGAAAGGCGGCCGCAATCCCGGGGAGAACGGCATGGCTGATCGCATCGCCGATCAAGCTGAGTCGCCGGAGAACGAGGAAGTTACCCACGAGTGCGCATGCGACCGCGCATAGAGCGCCAGCGAATGTAATCCAGCCGTCTACCTGCCAATACCAAAACATCGATTCCCTTCCTTGAACAGACCACTAGGGATGCCTCATCCTGCGGCCTATTGTAACCATACCAACGTGTCGGCTACTTATTCTCAATTCCTGCGAGTTCATCTCCGAAGTCGAGGACCGGTTCCTGGGTCTCGACAGCCCCGTCGCCGAGTTCGCCGTCAGCAGGTTTCGCTTTGGGTTGTCGTTTGGGCCGATTCATCAATCCAACGATGGTTGGAACGAGAATAACCGCCAGCATGAAGGCCATCCAAAGGTAGGGCAGCAGGTTAAACATGAGGTGACGGACCGTCTGGTGGACTTGAACGAGATTACTGGGAAATTCTACAGTTGGAATCCCTACAGTTCTCGCTCAAGGGTAATTCGTGAATTGGGCTTCGGCAACCCTTCGAGGTCGTGGAGGGCTTGAGATCGCGACCCAAGGGCCAGCAAAAACGTTCCTTTTGAGCGGGACTATGCGTTTTTTTTAGAAAAAGTGGCGTCCGCCCTGTGTTTGCGGATCCGTCAATTGCCCTTGGGCTGAACTGGTTCTGATGCGTTTTCTGCGTCTTCGATCTGCCGGGCTTTTGCCAGGGCCGATGCGACTAGGCCGGCTGGGACGGAGATAAATCCCAATCCGATCAACAGGATAAAGAACGTAAAAATTTTTCCTCCGACGGTGATTGGAAAAATATCGCCGTATCCGACCGTGCTGAGGGTTGAGATGGCCCACCACAGGCAATGGAATACCGAACCAAACGCTTGGGGTTGAGCTTCATTCTCGAAGTAGTAGATGCCAATGGCGGCCAAATAGATCAGGATCAAGGTAACGCAGAGGAATAGGATGAGTTCTTCGCGAGCGATATCGAGGGCAATGTGGAATCGACGCATCGCGCGACTGTAACGAGCCAGCTTAAGAATTCGAAAGACTCGGAGGACTCGAACGATTCGGATGGATCGAAGATCGACAGCGAGCCCTAGAAAAAAAGGAAGGATCGCCAGAAGATCGATGATTCCGAAAACACTAAAGATGTACTGTCGTTTGGGTTTTGCAAAATAAATTCGAGCTAGGTACTCGCATGAAAAGACGACGACCGAAAATAGTTCAAACCAGCTCAGAGCGTCGATGGTTGTTTGATCGAGGTGGGGGATTGTTTCTACCGAGAAAGCGACCAAGGACAAGATGACCATGGTCTGGATAAAAACATCGAAGCAGAACCCGACTTTTGAATTTCCATCCGAGATGAGGTTTTTGAGCGGCATGACTTGGTGTCGATTGTGGAAGCGGGATTCGATTAGTTTTTGCGACGGTCTTCCGCTTGATAGAGAGCTAGTGTTGACTCGAACAATTCGCTGGAGATTTGGAAACTCGGCGATTCAGACCGAAATCGTTTGCAGTGTTCCGCGATGAGTTGATATAGGAATCGGAATACATTGCGAGGGGTTCGTAGCGATTGAAGGGCGGCGACGAAACGTGCGTCCGAGATCTCGTTGCTGAAGAACTTTTGTGGCGAGGGAGTTGTTCCGGAAATGGCGCATGCCTTCATACGGGCCCCGAGCAAGTCATACAAAGCCTCGCCGGTCCAATCGAAAGAAGCGACCACATTTTGTTTGTCGAGTCGTGCTCGCTCATTGAACTCTCGCGTTTCCCGTTCTGCAAAAGGTTGCAGATCGCTGGGCAAGAGCATTTTTATCCCGAGGTTCTCGTGCTTGAGCAGCTTGTTGTCCATGAGCGGCCAAACGAGTTGCTTCATCCGTTCGGCTTGGCCGTTGACCAAGTCGGGTTCATCGACCCTATCGATGATCACAATTAACCCAGGGTATCCAACGGTTCTTAATAGGAGTTGAAGTTTTTCAAGGAGTGCATACCGGTCGTCGGAGCGTTGGGATTGAGGCGCAGGTTGTTCATCGATTTCCTTGGAGGTGAACTCGAGCAATAAAGGTCGAAGTTGGCCTGAATCCCTGTTGAGTACACGAAGGTTTTTACAGATACGCGAAGCGAGCCAATGGCGACGAAACCAGAGGCTTCCATACCATCCCCAAGCCACCAAGGCCGCGATAGGGGCTGCGATGATTGCGGTTTTCAAGGTGACCGCTTCGTTCTGGACCAAACTGTAGAGAGCCCACGTTGCGAAAATGGAAAGTAAGCAACCCGTGATGGATGGGAACCAAGTGGACCAAGACCAAAATCGCAATTTTCGGCGCAATGCATGAACACGATCCTGCAGGTTGCCAGACTTAGAGCGGTCATACATTGCAGCGAGCAACGTGAGATCTCGCTTTTGGCCACGGTCGAGCCGATCGATTGAGATGGGATCACGTTGGGAGACGGAGGCTTGGCTATTGCTGAGTAGTGGCACCGTAAGTAATCGATCAAGCAGTTGGGTGATTCCTTCACTGAGCATTGCGTCCATGTGGTCCCAGAGCCGCAGGGAGCTGAGGACACGTTCGGGATGATTACGGGAGCGGCGAGGAAGGTGCTCCTCGAATGGTCCCAAGTATGCATTGAAGTCGTCGTAACAGATAAGAAACACTTTTTGGTCCGGATGGGACTGATTATGGGACTCGATGTGATCGATCAACTGTAGTCGCATCGCAGTTTTTCCGGAGCCTTTTGCACCAAAGACGATCGCGGTCGCAGGTTGCTTGGCATCTCCGACGACTTTGCTCCACGACGGGTGAAAGGTACCTGAGATGCAGAAGTCTCGGAACACCGTATCGGTTTGTGCATCTTCATCGACGAAGGGGTTTCGTACTAATTGATGGTGCTGCAGGAATTCTTGTTCGGTCATCGATGAATCTCTCTGGTGAAGTATGGGTTGGATATCATCATGATTTCCGCATGGACATGATGCAATTAGTGGAGGTCATCGGATACTACTTTTTCGCACTGTAGGTAAATGTCGTACCTAACGTGAAACGGTAGGAGGTGTTGTCGTTGGTTCGTTCTGGTGAATGGTACGCCCGATGAGTCGCTCAAAGATGGCGCGGACTTTGTGGCGATAGTGATCGCAGGTTTCCTGCAATTGGGTCGGGTCGGGGATATGGAGTCCGTATGCGAGGCGGGCAAAGTCGAGGGAATCTTTTGGAAGGTCATGACGCGCTTTGGAGTTCATGAGCCGAAGACCTGATTCGACACCCCTCAGGAAGTTGTACGCGTCCTTCAATTGCAATGCATCTTCGGCAGGAATCGCTCCGGCCTTGCGCAGTAGTTCGATAGAATCAATCGTGCCTGGAACAGGGGACAGCGATTTCGAGTTGCATTGTTGCATCGAAAGGATTTGTGCCAAGGTCTCGACGTCCATGGTGCCACCGAACCCGCGCTTGAGATTTTCCGGAGTTGCGGTTTGTTCTAGCAGGCGTCGAGCGATTAGTGCAGTCTCTGTGTCGGATCGGGTCCAGGGAACCTCGCGAAGTATCCGATGGATCGTGTCGCGAATCTCATTTTCAAACGATGAGTCGCCGGCGATAATCCGTGCGGTGCTCAGTAGCATGCGTTGTGTTGCGTCGACGTTCCTTTGCAGGAACTGGTCGAGGAACGCATGAACAGGCCACGCGAGGTTGGATTGCCTTTCGCGAAGGAACTGCCAGTGGTGCAACTCATACAGACGGCCATACCGAGTGACACGATTGACCCCTTGGGCCACCCGCTGGGCCAATTGATGAAAAAAGAAATCATTGCCGATCGCTTGATGATGGCGTGCGGGTCCGAGGGGTTGCGTGGATCCAGATCCTTCATACAAAAAAAGTACGGTAACATCGCTGTGGTAATTCGGTTCGCGACTGCCGAGTTTTCCCAAAGCGATCACACCGAATCTGCAGAGGCCGCCGGAATCCAGGGTGGGGATACCATACCTTTTCGCGAGCGTGTTGAATTGATGTTGAATGACCTGTTGCAAACAAACATCGGCAACATCGGCGAGAGAACGGTGCGTTTCCGATACATTTTCCTTGCCGAGAATATCGCGAACACCGATGCTCAGATGCATCGTATTTTTGAAGGACTGGACGATGGCATCGATGTCTTCCGCGCCACGGCAAAGTTCATCGAGTGTCAGGCTCAATTGGGGTTGAGTCGGAAGCTTGCCTAACATCAGAGAGTCGAGCAGTTCATCGATCATTCCAGGGTGGCTGTTGAGGATGCTCACCAAGTAAGGGCTAGCCCCGCAGAGACGAACATAAAGATCCATCGAAGGTTGATGGAGGCTGAATAATTCCCAGAGCACACCTTTTGCACCGATCGATCTGCATGTGGAAACCAAGTTGTTCAGAGTCAGGTCGGGTGACGGCGTGCGGCCGACACGCTCAAGCAGTTTCGGTGCGATGACTGCCAGGAAGTACCGACAGCGTCGCGTAGAAAGAACGCGGACATCCTCCTCTGCGAGTTCCCTTAGATTTTGGTGGGCCAGTTCGACATCGTGGAAATGGAATCGTTCGAGAACCTTTTGTACCCAATCCGGATCGGGATTCGGATCGAGGATTAGATCAGACTCATCGATGCTTAGTTGGTCATCGGCTGAGAATATTTGGCCCCGCAGATGGTTTGCCATTTGTCGGATTCTGGGAAACGCCTCAAGCAATTTTCCTCGCGCGTTACCGTCGCAATCCGCGTACGAGAGTACCATTTTCTCGGGCGGTAATAGAGCATTTGATGGAGGGGCGACCCCCGATGTCTCTGGGTAGATCGATGTTGCTGGGTAGGTGCGTATTTGGAACTGAAGCCAGCATCGTTTCGCCAAGGTGAAGGTTTGTACGATGAGCGAGTGTTCTTGGCTCGTCAAACATCCATGGCGAAGCAACGCTTCGAGCGCTTCCAAGGTCGATCGGCAACGGACTTCCTCTAGTTCCGAACCGTGGACTAATTGGAGAAACAGAACCAATGACTGGATCTCCGATAGGATTCCATGGATGTCTATTGCGGATAGGAATTCAGGTGTTGCAGTCATCAAATCGGATTTCGAAGTTCGATCGATTTTTCGAAGGTAGGCTGCGAGGGAGGCGATTTCGGAGCGACTCAGATACCTCGGAAAAACAAAGTTTGCGGCTTCGTCAACAAACCGTTGGGCCATAGGAAGATCGCCGGCAATCGGTCTTGCTTTTAGCAATTCGGTGCGATGCAATGCATTTCCATTCGAAGCGGCTATTTCAAGCCACTGGTGCCATTCGCAAAGTGCCGGTGATATTTCGTCCCCAGAACGAGAAGTACCGGTGCTCGTTTGCAACGGGAACCTGAGTTTCAAGCCGCCCGCATCGTGCGCGCTCGGCTCCATCGCCCTGAGGAAACTGAATAGTCGCACGATTTTGCGTTGCCAGTGATCCACTTCCGATTGTTTTTGGTCTCGCGGAAGAGAGGCGGTTGACTCGTCCTCGTAGATGCACAGCAGGTCGCAAGGACTGGAGAAATCGCATTCGGCACCGCCCAATCGCCCGGTTGCTAGCAGCGCTACAGGAAAGGTCGACGAGACTGGATGATCCGCTGAATAGTCGCGAAATACGACCTCCAAGGTGCCTTGGACAAGATCCTCGACGATCTTGCTCAATTGTTCCTCGACCCATTGAGTTGGTTGGTCCTGAAGCGTCATCGCGAACAGCGCGCGAAGAACTTCCCGTCGTCGAAACCGCTGCAATGCAGAAATGATTTGTGTATCGTCCTCAAGGCATTTGAGTTCTGCCAAAAGGTGTTTGCGAGGAAACGATTCCTCCTCGCTGGATGTCTCGACGACGCGGAACCAATCGACCGCATCGGGGTCTGCGATGAGCCACTCCACCATCGGGCTATCGACGTCAAGTTGTCGAAGGAGCGCACCCACCAGGTCCGGTTCACGTTCCCATTGATTGAGTTGGTTTCTCGGGAGTCGGCATGCCTCGACAAACCGGGTGAGGCGTCCCAATGTCTGTATCGGATTGGAGAGGGCGGGGAGTTGCGTACGCAATAAGCGATCCAAGAACTGCTGTAGTTCAGGATCAGGCGTATAGGCCAGGATGGATTCAATGAATGAACTGACCAGCTCGGAATCGTTGTTCAAGGCCATGTCGCAATCTTACTTGGCCTAACTGCGGAGAGAGCAGTGACCTAGATGATGTTCTTCGTTTCTTCGCATCCGAACTTGTGTTACTTGAAAGAGGAATAGGCGGCTACGCGAGGTTTCGATGGCCTCGGAGCACCTTGGTAAGCCCTAACGATCATGCTGACCGAAAACCTGGATTTCGACAACACCCGGCTAGCGTTTTCGAGTCCGTTGAAGGGTAAAAAGAAGTACCCCGCAAGGGAATCGCGACAAATTCACCCAAATCGAGCTTGGTTTAGGGGGGAGGGGCCAACTCCAAGGCTTGAGCGGGGAACGGATAGGTTGAGGAATCAAAAGGGACCGGAAGTTATCGAGGCCTAACCGGCATGTTGGAGTTCGCGATCGCGTCGGCATCCATCGCGTCGACTTCATGTACTTCGAGCACTTCGGGAAAGCCAACTCCTTTTTCAAGCCAGAGAGGGCCATCGCAATTGGGTTGCACAGCGATAAGGCCGTGGTATCGAGTCATCTCGAGCGTAGCCAGAAACATGGCGACCAATGCACTTTTGTGCATCCCTGGCAAAAAAAGATCCTGGAGTTCGACCCGCTCGCATTCTTGAACACGAGCATGGATGCGCTGCATATGAACATGGATCGGCGTGTCGTCGTATCGTATTTCTTGAGTGGGCGGGGTTTGCCGTGCTTTGAGTATCCGACCGAAGGCACTGACCAAATCCCAAATTTCGATCCTTGCGATCGGTTGTTCTTCGGCAGGCACTCGACGTTTGGGTATCTCGATGGATTGCCTCGGATACCGGAGTTGCCACAGTCTGCTCTGTTCGTCGAGGACACTCGCGATGTCTCGAAAACGTTTGTATTGGATTAATCGCTCGATCAGATGGGGGGAGTGGGATTCCACTTCTCGGTCGAGAGAGTCGGATTCCTCTGGCGGAGTCGGTAGTACCCGTTCCGCCTTCCACTCGATGAGCTGGCTGATGATGTCGACGAACTCGCTGATGTTATCGAGATCCAGTTCGCTGAGGACTTCGATGAACTGTCCGTACTGCTTAGTGACTTTGGCGAGGGAAATACTTTCAATTTCCAATTCCTCGCGGCGAATCAAATAAAGTAGTAGATCGAGTGGCCCGTGATAGCCTGGAAGATCCACATCGAAGGCAATCATTATCGGGTTAGACCTGCTGAGAATGAGAATACCTGTCGGGTGTCGGTGTCGGCGTATGCCACTGGAACGGCAAAATCGAATGCAAGTGGTGCTGGGCCAAGCGCTGGAACCGCGATGCGGAAACCGAGACCAGGAGCGACGCGAAACTGATCCCAATTGATTTCAATATTTTGTTCGACGGTACCATAGTCCACGAAGGCAACCATCCGGAGCATGTCGTCGGCGGTAATTGGAAACATGTATTCCATCGTTCCCAGGAATTGGAATGTACCACCGACCTGCACGCCACCTTGTACAGGGCTCGCACCACGGAATTGGAAACCTCGGAACGTCGAGAAGCCCCCAGCAAAAAAGTTCTCAAAGATAGGTTGGTCGTTACCGGCAAAGCCTGTTCTGAACGCGGTTGTAAAGGTGTGACGCCCCGTCCCATCAGCGCGCTCTCGCACGAGGAAGTACTTGCTATAGTTGATTTGTGCACGCGGGAAGTCAAACTCACCAAAGACTTGGTCGTAGATCATTTCGAATAAATGGCCTTCGGTAGGAATGTACGGGCTGTCACGAGTGTTGTGAGCTAGGCGGAAGCGACTCGTATACAAATCGTTGCTACCTAATACCGAGTCCAATTGTTCGACCCCCGTCGTGCTGGGGTTGAAGATCTTGACATCCTCTCCTCGAAGTTCTGTGGAAAGGGACAAGTCGGGAGTGATGTCGTAGCCCAATGCCACGCGGCCCCCTAATCGCTGCTCAGACCAATCTCTGTAGAAGCGGGTGAAGTAGAATCCACCGACAGACAAACTAAACGGTGAGTAGCCAAAGAGGCTCGGTTCGGTCCAGTTGATGGTATAGCGTTGGACTTGATTACCGGGAACCAGCTCCAAACGAAAGTTCTGACCAGCACCGCGAAAAGCGCCGTTGAACATGTCGCTCGGGCGACCCGGGAGCCGAAAGATATCGAAGTTGCGTTCTTCTAGAATGATGTTGCCCGCAAGGCCCAGGTCGCTATTGACGGATCCACCTATGGAAAATCGACCAGTTTGACCTTCCGCAACATCGACGAGGATCGGTACATCGCGGATTCTGGGGTTATAGCCAAAGGGAGGCGGGCTCATGAAGCCAATATTGGGATCAATGGTCCAAGGTTGATTCAGTGGTGGCGCGGGTTGATTCAGCGGACCAGGAACCAACGGAGGGTAGGCCGGTGGTTGGAGAGGTCCTGCCACGGGCTGCGACACAGGATAGCCGGGGGGTTGCACTCCAGGTCCATAAACCGTCGTGGATGGCGCACCGACTGGTTGTCCAAAGTTGGTGGCAGCAGGTGGGGGAGCGGCATTGGGGTAACCGAATTGAGGAGGGGCTGCATACGGATTGGATCCGTAATCGTAGGCCGGAGCGGCAGTGACTGGAGGTGTCGCCGGGGGGGCGAATTGACCGTGCGCATTCTGGATGTTTAACAGGATCGCCAACGAGAAGACCACCAGTGCTGCCAGGCATCGTTTTGTCCCAAGCATCGATGCATGCGTTGCGATTGCGATCGAATTTTTTGGATGAAGTGGCTGCATAGATAAAAGCTCGGATTGGCAGTTTGTCGAGTTCGGCTTACGGGTTCGATAGGCTCGTTTTTTCGGCGGGCAATAGAAGGAGTGGGTTGAGCATCAGAAACTATCGTCTTCGAGTCGTTCAGGGGGTTGCACTGAGACGCTAGGCAATGGACCACGGGATTGATCTGTATTAAAAATCGTGGAGTAACGGAGTCGACGTTCCCCGTTTGCAAGTTCTCTAGAATCGATGATTTGCCCTGGTCGTAGATTCCGTAGTGGTTGCAGGACCACTCGACGCTGGGTGTGATCACCAAAGATGCTGACTCGGACGTCGCTCGCTCGATAAACATCCCCTTCACGCACGTGATAGACGATATCGACTCGATTGTTATTTGGTTGGTAGACGACCTCACCTTCGACGTCACAAAAGATGTGACCTTGCGCGCCCAACAGATCGCGAAGGAACTTTTCATCCTTCATCTTGTTGACTTGCAGAAAAGCAGCATCGGATTTCATGGTCATGTGAGGGATCAGCTCACTCGGTTGATATCGTTTGGATCCAACAATCGA
>VGZN01000006.1 GCA_016872635.1 Planctomycetota bacterium
AACGGTGGTCAATGTTCCGGGGTATCCTTCATCGCCATCCGGGCTGACCAATGTGAACTTGAGACCGACGCTTCCATCGGCTGAGAGTTCAGAGACTTGCCACATCTTCTTGTCGAATCCGACTTCGCCTCCATGGAGATGGTTCGGCCCGTTGTTGATCGCTAGCGAGTAAGTCTTTCCGTCGAGTGTAAATTTCCCTTTGGCGATACGATTGCAAAATCGACCGACCGTGGAACCGAAGTAAGGATGCCGTTGCAAGTAACCATCGATCGAGTCGAAGCCTGCCGTAACATTGACCCGTTTTCCGGTTTTATCCGGAACATTGATCGACACTACGATCGCTCCGTAGTCGATCATTTGAACGGTGTTACCTGAAGCGTTGGTCAGCGTGTAGAGAGTAACTTCTTTTCCCTCTGCTATTTTACCGAAGGGTTTCTTTTCAATCGTCATCGTGTTATTACTCGAAAACTCCGCAGCCGACATGGTCCTGGTCGAATGCAGACCTTGGAAGGACAAACAAGAAACAACGGCGGTTGCTGCAACCGCCATCTTGGCCAGACGGGAAAAGGTAAGCATCATTTGCATGGTTGTCGATACGGAATACGAATGGGGACAGAAGGATCGAGGCGGGGGAAAACGAATGTGAAGTAGGCTGAACTCCGGGTGGAGATTACTTAGGCCATTCTACTTCGACTCGGCCGGTTTGGTATCCGCTGGTTCCACACGCCCAAACAAATGCCCGCCGACATTGTCGTGTTTCCACGTTCCGGCGTACTTTCGGTCGTGAAAAACGACCCGTGCCGAGAATGTGCCGAGGCCGGGGATGGAAATGTTGTCGAGGACGATCATTGGTGTTCGACCAACCCAGTCGATATTGACGAATACGGGGACCGTCAAGTCCTTATCGCCGTACTTAATTCGGGTCGTGATTTCCCAGAGGTTCTCCTCCCCCTCGACCTTTTTCGCACTCTTGATCTCGTACCTCTCCTCCTCGAGTTTATTGAGGGGGCGGCCATCGATCGTGAAGACGCCGGTCAATGTAGAATTGCTGAGGTACTTTTCAAACTCAGCGACAGGGGGCTGGCCCCCTGTTTTTTTGGCGGCAGGTGAGTCCTGTGCGACAACGTGTACCGATGGCTCAACGAGCATGAATCCGTAAATGGCTGCGACGATGCATGGCATCCCAAGCAAAGTGAATCGTGCATACCAATTTCTAAGAATGCCACTTGAGATCGACATAAGACGTGTACTCCAATAAGTGGTTAATACCGATGGGTTGGGGGACTAAATGTTTTTTAAAAACGTGACTGCTGTCCGGAACTCCTGGATGGGGTCGGTTGCGAGATCGCGCTCGATGACGAAATAGCCTCGGTAGGCATGTTCTTCAAGCGTCGCGACGATGGACGGAAACTCTGCCAATCCATATCCGAGTGGAACCTGGGTACCTCTCCCTCGGGCCCGATCTGGAACCCCGTCTTTGGCGTGCACCAGCATGATGTGCTTGGCAATGCTATTCAGACCATCGAGGCTGAAGCCGTTGACGAGCAAATTGCCGGGATTCAATGTAACACCGACACTTCCTTCCGGAAGCGACTCGACAAGTCCGTTCAGTTTTTCGAGAGGTTCTGCTCCAGTCTCGATACCGAGGAATGCGCCGATGCGTTGAGAGTACTTGCCAAGATCCGCTAGTACGCTTTGAAGGGTCTGCCGGGAGGTAGAGTCCGGCGAATCATCGATCGCCCCGCAACTATTGATGACGACATTGGCACCCAGGTCGTATGCCATCTTCATGGCTTGCTTGGTACCCTCGATCCTGCGATCCAATTCTTCGGTGCATTCGTACCCACGGCGGGTGGGGTATCTAACCGATGCAACGCGTAAATTCAGATCTTCCAGCATTTTGCGAACTTGTCGCAAACCGGTGCCGACAAGTTCCGAAGGCCTCATCTCATTACGGGCGTCGATTTCGACCGATTCGACCCCCAACCGGGCGGCTGCATGCAAAGCTTGCTTAAACGGTAGCCTCAATCCTGATAGTTGAATGCCGATTCGAATGCCTGGCAAAATACTCTCCATTTTCCGTCGACGCAGAACTCTCCATCAAGCTCTCGGCTTGGTCGTGTGCATTGTATCCGCCTGGCATTCCCCGTCCACGCTTTCCGACGAGCACAACGGATTCGAGACCATTTCCCAGTGGGATTTTGGAACCAAGGAAGATCCCCAGCAGGATGGGTGGCCCGACGGTTGGGTCCGTAGAAAAGACGTGAAACATCCGGGTTTTATCCCTATTCAGATCCGAAAAAAGTCCACCAGCGACTTGGAAGTCGCGGAAGTTGAGAGGCTTCGAAGATCGTTGGGGCAACTGGTGTTGGCTTGGGAAACCAACAAGCGGCCTTGGGAGGTCATCCCGGAATCGATACCAAACGGGGTCAACCGATTCATTGAGCGAACGTTTCTCGACCCGTTCCTCTCGATCGAAATGGATGGCGGTTCGGTCGAAATATATTCACCGAAGGTTCCCGTTGGTCAGCATTCTCTATACGGTTTGCAGGTCGATATACGATCCGAGGCTGAGTACTTCAACGCGTTCGGGCAACTCCGATTTCTCGATTCCAACGGACAACTCTTGTTCACTACTAAAACCAACGCCATTTCGGGGATCAAGGAGTGGACTCGGGTGCGCGCGACGGGCGCGTATCAAGATGATCCGCGGATCGCGTACGTGCAAGTCGCATTGACCATTGAACCGGACTCGCCGCAGGCATTTCGCGGATCAATCGGATTTGATCGCGTTCGCATCGTTCAAATGCCAAAGATCGACTTGCAACTCAATCGCACGAATCGGATGTACAGCACACGTGAAACCGTAGATCTGAAGTGCCTCGCGTCGGGATTGAAAAGTGGGCCGATGAGAGTGGAAATGAAATTGATCGATCACAACGGAGATGTCGTCGATCGTACCACGCGAGAACTTCAACGTGTGGATAGCTCGAAACCGTTAATGGTACAAACACCCATAGCTACCCCCAAATCCCAAAGCTCAAACGCTGGCGGAGAGGTTCATTGGAAAGGAGAGTGCGAATGGTCTTTTGATCCACTCCAACCTGGATATTATCAACTCGTCACACAACTCAAGCAGCTATCAACAGTGTTTTTCGAGCAAAGTGAATCGTTTGTGGTGCTTCCTAGACTCTCTTCGATCGAACCCGATTTGCGTTTTGGCTGGACGCTCAACGAAACAGCTTATCGATGGAAGATCGAGCACTTCTTGGAATTGCTGAGGGAGGGACGCACCGGCCGAGTCAAATTGCCAATATGGTTTGACAGTAAATCGCTTGAGACGCAGAAGTTGTTGTGCGACACCATCGACAAATTACAAAATGCGGAAATCTCCTGCGTGGGAATTATTCACTCACCTTTAGGTTCGCAATCGGTTAAGAAAGATACCGTGCAATCGTATTCACAAACGGCAGCACTGGAAGATCCTGCGGTATGGCAACCTATGCTCGAACCGGTTTTTAGAGCCATGTGCCTTCGCGTACTCGATTTTCAAATTGGTTATGATGATGACGTGCAGTTCGCCAATAACCCGCGATATGCAAGTTCGATCAACGGACTGCGGACACTGATTCGCAGGTATGCACCTGAAGCCTCGATCGTCGCGCCAAGAACACCATGGCTCGCACCACCACCCAATCGAAACATCGACCGTTGGCAAATCTCTGACGAATTTGGTATCACCGAGAGCGAATGGGATCTCAGCGTGTCGGAAAGAGGCGAAACACTCGTTCCCTGGACCAGTATCACTCCGGTATCTTTGGAGAAGTATTCGCTCGGGGTACGCACGCGAGATTTAGCTGCGCGCATGATCGCTTCGCTCCGAAAACCGGACGGCCGTTCGGTCGCCTGGATCTCAGATCCACTCTCTGAAGAGTCAGGATTTCTTTCGCCCGAAGGTACGCCTCGCGAAATGTTCGTGCCCTACCGAACGATGATCGATGCGCTATTGCACAAGTCCTACATTGGGAAACTGGATTTGAAAAGTGGCTCGGAGAACGCATTGCTCTCAGACGAGCAAAACAGCTGCTTTGTGGTTTGGTCCACAAAGCCTACAGAGGAACAACTTTTTCTGGGGGCAAATGCAACAGCATCGGATATTTGGGGAAGACCCGTACCGATACAAACCATACAAACTCCGTATGGACCCGAGCATCGATTCGCAATCGATCAGTGGCCTGTAATCATTAAAGGGGTCGATACTCAAGTCGCACTATGGCGGATGGGGCTCAATCTTGACGCGAAGCGCATCGATTCTCTAGTAGGTCTTAGCCAAGAAGTACAAGTCATTTTCAAGAATCCATTTTCTTACCCTGCGTCTGGACGAATCGAACTCGTTGCACCGGATGTTTTCGCGAACGAAGTGGAATCATCTCTTTTTGAATTGGGACCGAAGTCCACCGGGACGATACCTGTCAAGGTTTTATTGAGATCCGACATCAGTGCGCTCGATACACCAGTCCATATCATCGCCTACATGAATGGTGTTCCTTCGGTTCAGTTCGCGGTCGAGAAAATATTGCGAATCGGTAATGATGAGGTCGACATTGAGACCCGTTACCGTATCAGTGATGCAGATGAACTTTGGATCGATATCGATGTTACCAATTACCTAGATAAGCCTGTTGGCTTTGATTGCATGCTGTTGATTCCAGATCGGCGACGGGAGCGTGTGATCATTCCTCGCGTGGTGGACAGGACGACCAAAACTCTTGTCTTGGCAAAGGCTTCTGAGTTGCTAAACCAAACTTTATGGCTGCGATGTGAACAAATTAGTACGCGCCGCGTGTTGAACTATCGAATCAAAATCGAACCTGAAGCTGAAAATGCCGAGGATCAGAACGCAATGTCGGAAGACGACGATGGGGCTTTGTCGGTGAATCCCACCTCATCCTCCAATTCACGGCTAACGTCTCCCAACCTTAATCTCAACCGACTTGAATCCAACCGCCGATAATGCTGATCCGTGAATTGTGCCAAATACTTAATGAAATTGCCCCCATTCGGTTGGCGGAACCGTGGGATAACGTTGGGTTGCTCGCCGGCGAAGAATCTTCGCCCGTCGAGCGGGTGATGACATGCTTGACCATCACGGACGCTAGCCTCGACGAAGCGATTGCTGAGCGGGCAGACTTAGTGATTTCTCACCATCCGATTCCGTTCAAACCGCTAAACAGGATAACCTCTCATACCACGACCGGGCGTTTGTTGCTCAAGGCCATCCGTGCGAATGTTGCGATCTACTCTCCGCATACCGCGTGGGATAACGCATCTCATGGAATCAATAGGCAGTTGGCGACGATGCTTGCCGTGCAGTCGCCCGTACCTTTGACGCTCGCTGCAGACCCAGAATTGGCGAAACAAGGGCTCGGTACTGGAATCCAAGGCAAGCTGAGTCGACGTTTCACTCTCGAGGAATTGGTTCAAAAGCTAGAACTCTCGCTTCCAAGCATTCGGCCTCGCTCAACGCATCCACTTCAGCAAACAATCTCGAACATCGGTATCGTTTGCGGCAGTGGAGGAAGCATGATAGGGCTCGCTGCGCAACGTGGATGCGACGCATTCTTCACCGGTGAGGCGACTTACCATCAATGCCTCGAGGCTGAGGCGCTCGGCGTTGCGATGGTAATGATCGGTCACTTTGCGAGCGAGTTCTTCGCCATGCGTCAGCTTGCCGGTATGCTTTCTCGCCGAGCGCCAGAGATTCATTTTTGGGCGTCGGTGAAGGATGACTCCCAATTTTAAAACTAAGATGCCTGCTGCTCACACGCCGAAGTCGCTCTTGATTTTTTTCACAGCCTCGGCCGTTTCGGTGCCTTTGTAATAATCGTCCAGAGGATAGCAGCCTGATGGCAATCCATTGCGGGGAGCGGTGGTGCAGTCGGAAAACGTCCGACAAATAAGTTTGCGCTGGCTTTTTCGCTGGAGGATTGTGTCCATCAGCACCTGTGGGTAGGAGAGTACGGTGCGGCCTAATCCCACGAAGTCGGTCCAACCCTCGCGGACATTATGCTGCGCTGCGTGAGGCAAGTACTCTTGCAAGTAGGAATAGCCCGATCCAACCACGATGAGGTTGGGGAAGGCTTGCTTGATTTGACGCGTTGCCGAGAAATGCTTGGATACAGATATCAGTGGGTCTTCGTGCGGTTGGTAACCATCCGATGGCGGGAACGCAGCCGGCCGCAGCAGGTGAGGCGTGTAATAAGGACTCCCGGCGGTAACATTGAGAAGTCGCACCCCTGCATTCTGTAGCCAGCCTATCAGCACGAGAGTCTCGGTTAGGTCCATGGAGAGTGGGTCGGATTCAGACAATCCGAATCCAAATGCATAGGGGAGTAGCTTCGAATAATCGCGTGGTCGTCCTTGGCCAAGCCTTCCCTCGGCTGCGGTGTCTGGATTTGGTTCGAATGGGACCATGTCGAACGCACTGAGTCGAACGCCAATTCCGAGTTCAGGAATCTGCTCACGTACCGCACCAATTATCTCAAGGAGCAGCCTTGCTCGATTGGCGAGCGGCCCACCGTATTCGTCGTGGCGGTTTCTAGCCGAGAGGAATTCGTGCAATAAGTAGCCGTGGCAGCACTTGATGTCGACGAAATCCGCGCCTGCCCAATGAGCGATTTCAGCTGCACGGACGTAGTCGCGAACCAACCGCTTTAATTCCGATTCGTTTAAAATCGCGGAATCGTTGGTGACGCTGAACTTAGGGTCGAGCAACGGGTGCCGATGAGCAACCCTCGGTTCCCAACGATGGTGGTCGGTCGGTCTGCAAAACCTGCCGGAATGAGTTAACTGAAATCCGACAACCAAGTCTGAAATGTCGCCATAGGTCTGTAGGTGCGATTGTCGCAATGAATCGGACAATAGCTTGATGTCTTCGCGATTGCTCTCTTGAATCACCAATTGATTTGGGTTCGCACGACCATCCGGACGAACGGCCATCGCCTCGCCACCCCAAATCAGCTTGGCACCTGATTCTCCGAACCGCTCCCAGCGTCTCTTCATGGGGGCTGTTATCCCACCCGTCAATGTTCCATCCCAACCTTCCATCGGTTGCACAGCGATCCGATTCCCGATCCTGCGATCGTTCCATGAAACGCTGTTGGATAATGGCGATGCATCTCCGACGTCGAGTGAATCGTCGATCGGTAGTTCAATGCCCAACGATTTCGTGTGTTGTCGAAACGCTTCAGGCGTTTTCAGAGATGCGATTTTCGTCAGTTGGTACATGATCTCGCCTAGTGAGCGATGGTGGGAGTGGCAACTCTGCTCGATCTTCGAAATGCCATGGTGATCAGTATAATCCCGCTGATGATGCCGAGCAGACTGATCCATTGCGCAATGCTCAGTTGGGTTCCAAACTGGCCGGCTTCATCGACTCGGATGATTTCTTCAAGAACGCGCAAGATCCCGTATGCGATCAAGCCAGAGCCGAAGACCAATCCGGATCGGAGATGCCAATTGGGGATGGAGGATGACCATAGGAATAGCAGGAACGCGCTGATGGATGCATAGATCTGGGCAGGGTGAACCCGTAGGCTGGTGCGAGGAAAATCTTCTGGTGGCAAGCGAACCACCTTGCGATCGATTTCGACCGATCCCTCGAGTTCCGGTAATGCAAGCATGTCCGAGATAGACCGTGGTGGTAGGGTATGAAATTCGAGGGAGTTCATAGACTGGCCCTGACGTATCGAATGCCCTTCGGCCCAACTCTTTGGATCGACCCGTTCAATGCGTGCGTTTTGGTCGGAATCGCCTGTGGTGTGTATGCCGAGCAGTGAACCGCGATGAAGCTGGTCGACGTAAGCTGGCGCTCCCCGTGGAAATGCGATGGTTGGCAAGTCGGATTCACAGATCCCGCCATAGCAACAACCATTCAGAAGGCAGCCGACCCGACCAAACGCGAGCCCAATGAAAAACGCTGGCACGATCGCATCGATCAAGGGAATTGGGGGAATCCGATTTCGATAGGTCCAAATCAGGATACCGATCAGTCCACCAATTGCACTGCCATAAACAACCAATCCACCTTCGGTGAATTGAAACGCAACCCAGAGCTTCGACATGAGATTGTCCCCTCCGAGCTCGTTCCATTTTTGAACGATGTAAAAAAGTCTAGCTCCGATCAGACCACTGACGACAGTCCATAGCGCCAATGCCATGAAGGCATCGATAGTAACTCCAATCTGTCCCGTCCGCCTTTTAGCGACCCACACCGCGCAAGCTACCCCGAGCATCATCATCACTCCGTAGCCTCGAACCGGAACGCCGACGACCATTTCCATTCCAGCGTCGGTGGGGATGCGGGTTTCCATCGCGGGTAGCAAGAGCCCAAAAATCACCGCCCCGATCCCCCAGTTCACCACTCCTTCTCGAAACACGTCTTGAATGTTGCCGTGCTTCCTGGACAGAAGGATCAATGTGCCGATGTAGATTAGCAATCCAATCACGGACCAACTAACCAAGCCGAACATAGGCAACGGGCCGATCGAGTGAGGTAGGTAGAACAACGTCTGCCGCATGCTGAAATCTCCCTAATGGCAAGCGGAAAGGAAACGATCCGACGTTTCATTGTATCCGAAGTAGGCTGTTGTCGATCAAACGCGTTGTCCCGACTCGAGCCGCGATGATGGCTACGACGGGGCTATCTAAATCTGTCCGTGGTTCCATCGATTCGGGATCTACAATGGCTGCATAGTCGATCGAATCGACAGGAACCTTGTTCAAAATCTCGCGCATTGCTGATTCGATTTGTGCAACATTGCGAAAGCCGTCGTCGATCATGGATTGAGCTTTGGACAACGCGTGCCATAAACCGATCGCTCGCACCCTATCGGCTGCGGAAAGGTACCGGTTGCGGCTGCTCATCGCCAATCCATCGGGTTCCCGAACAGTTTCGCACGGCTGGATAAGGATCGGAACGTTTAGATCACGCACCATAGCGCTGATCACGGCGACTTGTTGATAGTCCTTGCGGCCAAAGTAAGCGACCCTGGCGGGAAGCATATTAAAAAGCTTCAAGACGATAGTAGCTACGCCGCGAAAATGACCAGGTCTAATCTTGCCTTCCCAGTTCGCTGCAACTGCGGGTGGTTCGATGAAAGTCGTATGCCCGGGTGGGTATATATGATCGTTGCTCGGTACGAAGACAAAATCACAACCGATCGCGGAGAGCTGCTCAAGGTCCGAATCGAGGGTTCGGGGGTATTTAGCAAAATCCTCATTCGGACCGAATTGCGATGGATTCACGAAGATGGTGGTGACCGCGATATCGCATTCTCGTTTTGCTTCGCGTACCAACGAGAGATGCCCATCGTGCAATGCTCCCATCGTGGGAACAAGCCCAATCCTATTCCCTTGGCGTCTCAAGAAATCCAATTGGGCGTAAATTTCTTCCGGACTCGAGAGAACCTTCATGTGTTATCCGAAGTAGGCAACTGCATTCTCGAAAATCTTGAGCCCTTCGCCGTGAGTAGGCCGCGGATTCAATCGCGTCCACGATGGATGATTGGTCGGGAATAGAAATCGTTCGGGGTGAGGCATCAGACCAAAAATTCGTCCGGAGGGATCGCAAATGCCTGCAACATTCCACTCGGCCCCGTTCGGATTGCCGGGAAATGCCAAACCAGCGTCGCTTGTTTGCCCGTCGGCGGTACAGTAGCGAACCGCAATTTGCTTGCGGTCCAGTAGCATTGTTCGGGCCTGCTCATCGCGTGTTAAGAATCGGCCCTCGGCGTGGGCCATGGGCAAGTAAATCTTTTCGATGCCCCTCAAAAAGACGCAGTGGCCTGACTCCGGCTTGAGATGCACCCACCTAGACTCAAATCGTCCTTGCAAGTTCCATGTCAAGGTCGCAGGTGGATTCGTCGATCCCGAATCGAAAAAGATTCCTAAACGCATCATGATTTGGAACCCGTTGCAGATGCCGAGAACCAATCGGTCCTCTTCCCGAAACATTTCAAGTGTTTCCGCCAAACGGGTCTGCCATTGAACCGCCGCGATCCTCCCTGCGGCGATGTCGTCTCCGTAACTGAAACCACCTGGGAAGCACAGGATTTGGTAACCGCGTGCCAAGTCTGGATGCTCGATCAACTGGTTCACATGCAGGCGATGGGGCTCGGCTCCCGCAAGTTCGAATGCGTAGGCGGTTTCAACATCGCAATTGGTTCCCGGTGCACGGACTACGAGCACTTTCGGCTTGGCCATCCTCGGTGATTTCCTCTAGCAAATAGAACTGTTATGTTCATGGATTCCATCGTTGCTCTGAACATCTTTGGGATCGAAAACGCTTACCGCGACTGCGAATCCAACGACGTCCTCTTGTGGGCCAGTTCGAATGGGCCATATCACTCGCGCATTTTAGCCGAGCATCCTACCCGCAGAACCCCAATCACGGCAATCCAGGGAGCGAAACCGGGGTGAGAAAAGTGGGGGGGCCGAGGATTTGAAGGCTTCTTGCCGCACAAAAGGTGCCTGGCATCGAGCGGAGCGTCCGCAAAAATGGGAAAGCGGGGCCAAGCTGTAGCGGTTGTTGTCCTAAAACACCCGAAGATTTCTCTTGGATTCCAAGCCATCTGCCCAAAGACATCAGCGGTCGAATCAATCAACCTAATAGCGCCGAGTTCTCGAACGCTTTTTTCCAAAATGTCTTGAAGCGGCGGATCGCAGGACGGATCTACTGCTCTACATTGCGGGCCAAAGTGGCACGACAGTCTCTGTCGTGAAGGGCTTTATGCTCGTTGGTCTAAACCCCTGGAGCATTTGAAGCCGAACAGTCTTTGGGGAATACGACGGCGGAGCGTCGTACCACTAATTCCCCGATCAACCTTGCGCGAAGCCGCAAAGGAGTGCAGTGGATCCTTGCGAAAGATCCTGGCTGTGATGGGGCTTGGGCGAAGGGAACAACCGCGCGGTAACATGTGCGCGATGCAAAGTTGTGGATGCTACCGCAGCAATGGTGACGATTGGATCCAACACGAGTTAAGCCATCAGCTACGGTGTCAAGAGTCCAACAAAAGTGACGACCGAGGACTCGACTTTTTCCGGAATGTCTTGCAGCGGCGGATGGCTAATGTTCGCCCCCTTCATCGCTCAGTACCGCTTGCAGTTCTCGCATGGCAGCGACATTCCGAGAGCTTCCAGAATGGATCAGGAGCGACCGCAAGTTATTGAGAATCCGATGCAACCATTGGTGCTCGTCACAAACAGGGAACCATTCATCTCCGGGTTGTCTCGATTGCCCCACAATGCGCTCGACCATGTGGGTTGCTTCGCCTTCGGAAAGTAGCCGACCACCGTGGAACGGGTCGACTAGCATAAGGTCGTTCCCTGCGTGAACGCGGGCAAGAAAATGCCCAGGGCTGTTGATTCCCTCCACGATTAGACCAACACGTTCTGCGACAGCTTTGTAGATAAGAGTCAACGTTATCGGTAATCCACGCTTGGTCTCGAGCACACGAGGAATCAAGCTGTTGTCGACTTCGAAGTAATGTTGAGGATCGCCTCGAAATCCCATTTCGTCGAAGAGCACTTCATGGAGTTGTGCTACCAATGCGTCCGGGGACGGATGATGCACTCTCCGCTTGACCGTCGACGCCAGTTCTTCGATCGCTTCGAGGGACACAACGGGAGATTGGTTTGGCAAGAAGTGGAGCGAGATGCCCAAGGCCCCACACAACAATCGCTCCGAAGAGGTCGGTGCCTTCAGCGCCAGTTCGAAAAAATCGAAGGCGCTTTCGTGACAGTATTTTGGCCTTCGACGCATGTACGTTCGACTTCGTTAGCTTTTACTTCCTGGCTGCGAACGCGCCCCATCGCTTCACAACCCAAACCATGGAAATAGCTTACCCTGAACCCATCTACTGTCCAATGGTCCGTTCGAATCGGACGGCGCAGCCAGAATAGCCTTAGGACTGATACTCGACACCGATCGACTCGACCTTGTTCTCACTCAGCAGAATCAATGTCGATTGGACGAGATCGGGATGGAGCGAGAACTGCCTGCAGAGGACTCGGCGGTATGCATTTAGCTGGGGAGCATGAATCGTTTTGCGGCTTTCAATCCAGGGCTCAAGCTTCTCTCCTTCGTCCCGTTGATCGGTTTTGAAGTCGAGGATCTCAGCGCGAACCACTCGATCACCATCGAGCCCCAGCACGCATCGATCAATGACCCCTCGTATCAATGCCCCATCGAGCAATTGGAGCAATCGTCTTTCTGTGCTTACTTGGAGTCTTAGCAATTGGGGCTGGTTCCACGCCGAATAGCGTTCACGGCTCAACGCATTACGAATCTCTGGGGATTCGCAATAAGCCATGAACTTATCGATCCAGATATTCAATCGCAATTGCGTCATTTCCTCCTGGGTCAGGGTTGCCGATGCGATGTTTGTCAGCAACTTCTTCGTCGGGTGGAAGTCCTCGATCCATCCTCTCACTTCTTCGAACCAGCGGTGTACCAATTTACCGACGACGGTCCCTGCCACTTCTTCAGGCTTCCATAGGGTAGCGATCTCGGAATTGGTTCGCTCGTTGAGTTGGCTCGGAGCAACCCAGTCTGCTTTTTCTGTTCCTGGTTTTCCAGGAGCCAAAGCAACCCGCACCCTGCGTGGTTCGACTATCTCTGCTTTCTCGAGCTTCTCAGCTTTCTCGAGCTTCTCCGTAGCTGTTCCGTTCATGGCCGCCGTGTACCATTGCGGGGATCCTTGATGGAGAATAACAACCCCAGGTTGCTCCCAAGTGGTCGGATCCGATGCATAAATGGAGTGAAGTACGGAACCCCATCGTTTTTTTGCCGTTTTGGATGGGGATGTGTACATGTACAACGCTTGTCGTGCGCGGGTCAGTGCGACGTAGAACAAGCACATGGCTTCTCCGAGCTTTTGCCGTTGCATTTCTGCGTAGGCCACCTGCCACGCCTCGCCCATATACTTTAGCAACTGATGATTCATCGAACGCATGATCCCGATCGGTGCTGACATCCGGTCGGGACGCATGACGATGTAGTCGTTGGTCGTGCGTGTGATCGCTTGATCGAGCGTCGGCAAAAAGACCGCGTCGAACTCCAATCCTTTGGATTGGTGGATCGTCATGACTCGAACTTTGCTTTCGCCTGGCAAGGCCATCCGATGACGTTCGATAAAGTCTAGAAACTCATGGATCTGAGACTGGCTAAACGTATCGAACCGGTACGCCTCCTCGATCAACTGTTGCATTCGCTGTTGATCCCGTACCGTGCATTCCTCCGCGATCCCACGGACCAGCCAGCTTACCAATCCACCAAATCCGAAGGATGCGATTTTCTCTCGAAGATTCGCTGAGAGTCGATTGGGATCGCTCCGCAGCGACTCGTCCCACAATCGAATCATCGGAGAATGCTTGAGATGGAAATAGGCCAACGAATCTCCCGGATGGTCGGCCAATTGCAGGGCGCTCATTACCAGTAGGATCGGTGCGGTATCTGTGAGTGGATTTCCACCTTCCTGACTCGCCTCGACCCCAAGCTCTCGAAGCCTGGAGATGATGGTTGCAATATCGCGGTTCGCCCGCGTCAGTACTCCAATCGTAACTTGTGGTGCTTCGCGGTGCAGTTCTGCGATGCGTTCCGCAACTTCTTTGAACAAGTCAGGGCTGCTCCTCACCCCCTCATTATCCTTGTTCTCTTGCACATTCGCGTTTCGGAACTCGATGTACCCTGCCAGTTCGGATTTAGCGGTTTTGTGATCGACGAAATATCGCTCTATCCACTGTTGCACCAATGCATGGCGACTGCCGTCTTCTTTCTTCTTACCATCTTCACCGATGAAATTATCGTGCTCCGGCAAGCGGCGAAACGTTTCATTGACAAAATCGATGACTGCAGTGGAACTGCGACGGCTCTCCGTGAGTTTCTGATCCTTGACGTTTTTAATTTGCTGGCCGACCGACTCGAAAATCTCGGAGACGCCTCCTCGCCAAGAGTAAATCGCTTGCTTGGTATCCCCGACGCAAAAAAAGGACGTTGCACCGTCTGTGGGACTTGCATTATCGACGATCGCCTCTGCGAAGGGTTTGACGATTCCCCATTGCACAGTCGAGCAGCAAATGGTCGACAGAACAGTCCATGCGGTGCGAGATGCTTCGCATATCGGGCTTGTTGTCGCTCGATGGTTGCTCGTTGTTTTGATCCTCCTTGGAGCGGTTCGCTTCTACTGTTGCTCGCATCCATTGCGACAATCGTTCAGCCACATCGCTAAACGTGACCATCCGCCGGGCTTGTTTGATTTCCTTCAAGCAGCGATCGAACTCGACGAGGACTTGGTAAGCCGCTTCGTTTTGCAGTCGTCTATAGGTCAACGCCGAGGTGAGGGCGTACCCTGACAGGACTCGGACTGCGTCACGCATGGGGGCACTGACTGGTTTGTTATAGTATGTCGCTTCATCTTCTAGGCAAGCGAGCGCCAGCGTTGATGTGAGGAAGCCTTCCCAGTCACTCTCGAGGAATTGGATTCGGAGTTTGTCTTTCCCTTTTGTCTGCTGATTATTCACCATGGGGGTACATTCAAGCACTTGCAAGGCTGCGTTGACGCGTTCCTCGGATGGCGCCGATGGAACATGCATTCGCGTCCATGCTTCCTGTGGAGCTTGTCGGTAGAGTTCGTATGCGTCTGCGACTACCGATTCGATTTCCGCGCGGACACCTCGAACCGCTTCTCCTTTGGAAAGTTGTGAGATCAGCGATCTCAAGTGTCGGTATTCGATGGAGTCGAACATGCGCGTGATCGCTTCGCGGTTAATCTGTTCCTCTTGAACCGGATCGATCAGCGTCCAGCCTGGTGGCAATTTCAATTCGAGTGCAAATGATTTTGCGAGCTGGGAGTAGAAACTATCGAGGGTGCTGACTCGAAACCGATGGAGATGCGAGCATAACCGAGACAGTTGGTACCGTGCTGTGTCATGGGTTATCGTCATCGGTTCCAAAATTTCACAAAGCCGTCGGAAGCCTTCCTCGGTTTCGCATCCATCTGCCAACCAACTCAATACGCGGTGCAAGATCTCTCCTGCCGCTTTCCGCGTAAACGTCGTGGCTAAAATGGAATCGAGCGGCTGATCGGTGAAAAGGAGTCGGATCGCCCGAGACGCGAGTTGGTAGGTTTTTCCGGTCCCCGCCGATGCCAAGATCATCGAGGGATGGAACCACTCCGCAGGCGGAATACCTTCGGCGAGTACTGGTTCAACCGAGCTGCGCTTGAGCACTGGACAGATCCTCGGCAAGTGAGGTCGCTCGGTCGGTTGATGCGGGACGTCGATTCTTGAATCCTGGCAACTCTCGATCGCGGGAGTATCGCTCTCCGTTTGCTCTCCTAACTCCGCATTCAATTTTTCCTCGAGATCCCAACTCCACGGACGTACGACGGTCCTTTGGACGATCCCTTTGTAGTCATCCCAATCCAAGAGAATCTTGTTGCTCGGTGGCCAAAACGCCCCTTCCAAAACACGGCTGGCAATTGCTTCGGCCGATTGGATTGCTGCTGCATGTTCCTCCAGTGTGAAATCGGCAGTGATGAATCGCGTTTGCTTCGCGTTTTTTGGGAGCAATATGTAACCGAATCGAACTTTGCTCAGGTCCTCGATCTGCAGCGTCGATATCAGTTTTCCATAAAGTGGCAGCTGCCAGTCCTGCCATGTGCCATCCGAGGCGAGATGGTTCTTGCGAGGCTCGTCGGTGGTGTCTCCAGTTTTATAATCCCAGACAGCGTATTCACCTGTTTCTTTTTTGTAGTCGATCCGGTCGATCCGACCATGGATTTCCATGATTCCCGCGGGCAAATCCCACTTAATTCCCTGTCCTCGCTCGACCGTATGCTCGATGTATTTGATTTCCCACCCATCGCGAGCGTGGTTCGCTTGATGGATCGCGAACTCTTCGAACCTCAATTTGGCCTGTTCGATTTGAATCACCAACGCAGGTGGTTGTAGCGAACCAAACATCCTTCGAGCTACACGAACCAATTCCTCATTTAGCCAATCGGAGATTACCTTTGGATCGATGGATGTGGCGACATCGGACGCGATCAATCCTTCGAGCACCTTGTGGACCAAATCGCCGAAACCCCCTCCATCGAGTTCCAATGGTAGGTGGTTGGTGGTGGTGGCCCGTTCGATCTTTCTCAAATAGAACCGGTATGGGCATTCGCTATATTTTTTGAAGTCGGTGACTGCCATATCGTGAATACGGCGTGCCGGATCGGGTTTAGGGATCGGCACGTTGGATTGCCCGCGTCTCGATTTCCAACCTTCGACAATCACGCTGCTCGGCTCGGGATCGGAAATCAACATCGAAACGCGTCGCGCTAATTTTTCCGTCGGAACGGTCATCATCAATCGGCTTGGAGTCAATGAGTCGCCATCGCTGCTCAAACGATTCATGATGAACTCAAGATGCTCTCGGGTGTGGAGCAAGGTGAGCATCACATAGGCATCCCGAGCATAACGCCTGGCGTTATCGATCAAGCCGAGTTCGCTCCGAAGTCGATTGGGTAGAAACGCGTCTGAGTTCACGCTTTCGGGAAGAACGCCATCGTGCATGCCTGTGAGCATCAGCACCGGCCGATCGTCGAGCGACAATTCCAACCAACCGATCATTTCGATCGCACGGTCGTCTACCAGAGGTGGGATTTGAACCGAGTGCAATTGCTGATGGATCCATCCTAAGCATTCAGCGAGATCGATCTCGGTATCGAGGGCGGAGGGAACAGCGGCTAAACGATCGAGTACTTCATTGATGGCTCGGCACCCGCGGAAGACGAGATTCCCATCAGGTTGATCGCGATCTACCGTGGAATGCCCGTACAATTCGATAAAAATCTGTCGCCAAGGTTCCGCCCATTGGCTCAATCGACGTTTCCCGTCCCGAAGCGGCTTGAGCCACGCATCGAGCGCTTCGACTGTTGCTACAAATTCGGCCCGTCCTCGGGCTTGAGGCCACTCAGGCACATTGACCGACCGCAGCAAGGTCGCCGCTAAGTACCCATCGATTGCGGCAAGGAATCTCGGCGGCATCGGCTGAGTGATCGATTCAACTCTCTCGTTTGGTGATGCCACCAATCCGTTGCTTGAAGGATTTTTCGAAGGTTCAGCCTCGGCCGTGATCCGTCCGTGTTCCAATAGCCAATCATGGACCGCAGAGGTGCGGATCAAATTGGTAAATGCCTCCACGGTTTCGTCGATCAAATACTCTTCGATCGATTTCAAAACCTTCATCGGAGGTGTATTTCGGACCGGGATTCCTGGGCCATACCGCAACGGAACTCCGGAACGGGCTAGGGACTCTTGCAACGATGGAACCAAACTTACATCAGGGACACCTACCGTGATATCGGCAGGGCTGCGCGTCGACCCCAGTGCTGCGAGTTGGATGGCTAATTCGTCCGCTGCATCGCTTATGGTCGTACGTACGTGAATCTGTTCTTCGGAGATCGGGATCTCAAGATTCTGCCAACACTCCGACCGCAAGGTTCCGTCCCGATCGAACCCCTCTGCATACGACTCCGGCGCTCCGACCAACGCTTTAACATTCGGAGCTATCGCTGCCAAAAAACGCCGTTGTGCTTGGTTCAAATCAACCGTACCGATCAATACAACCTCATGATCAATCCCGGTGACTTCGCCGTGAGCGAGCGCGTATCGGCGTGCCGATTGAACATCCCATAGCCCTGCTTCGTGAAGCACATCGAGATAGCGTCGCTGCAACCTGGAGAGGACTTGCCAACGCGATTCCTCGGCCGTTCCCGCGAGAGCGATTGAGACATCATGGAAATCGACCAGGTCCGAGGCCAACTCGCGATGCAACCCCGATAGTAGTCTCGCCAAATCCATCCACGTGGCCAAATGATCATTGGCTGGTACTTCGAAGAGCAGCGGTTGCAGTTCGGAGGCTGGTGTCGCTCGCAGCACACGCACCCAAGCCATGGTCTGAGTCAATTCCGAGGCAAAAGGCAATTTCGCTTGATACAACTCCTCGGGGAGTTTTCCCAGAGTAAGAAATCGAGGTGGCCGCAGGACAACGCATTCTTGCGACCCTTTCTCAGCCAACAAAACCTGTAATCGTCTGCCGGCCAAAGAGCCAGGGAGGACGACCAGCATTCGATCGAGATCCCAATTCGTCCCTCGCCGATAGTGCTTGAACAAATACTCCACGGCGGCGTGCAGGATCGGTTGGTCCCAACCTAAAAATTCGAGCTGGATCGATTTTTGCAAATCGAAGAGCGGGCGTTGATCTCGGAGTGTTTTCTTGCCAGTGGACATCAATGAATCCGGTGCGTGATTGTCGAAAATGGTTGCTCGGTCTGAGATCTCCCCAACGTACACCTCTTGGTTGACACGTTTGGTCAACCGCCCCATTCCCAGATGGAATGGTAGGCTCCGATCGCTTCAAAATAGGCGATCAGGCTGGCATAAAATTCGTGTCGAGCCAGCGTCGCTCCGTCACCGATCATGACCAGCTTTCGTTTGGCTCGGGTCATCGCGACGTTCATCCGTCGCTCGTCCCCGAGGAAGCCGATTTCCCCGACGTCATTGGAACGGACCAGGGTGATCAAAACGGCCTCTTTTTCACGACCTTGGAACCCATCTACGGTATCTATTTCCACGTCTCGGTGCCGACAACGATCGCGTAGCCATCGGACTTGTGCCGAGTACGGAGCGATCACCGCGATCGCGTCAGGCGAGATGCCTTGTTCGATGAAGCCTTCGACCTGTTCGAGGACCCACATCCCCTCTTTGGGATTGAATTTGCTTTCCCCTTCAGGATCGATTGCTTCATCCCAACTAGCGCCTGCGGTGTCGACAAACGTGATGGGAGTTTCTGGGAACAGGATAGAGATTCCGGGCGAGAGGTCGGTCAGCATATGGGACGCAACGCTATCGTGAGCGCTCAAACGATCCTTGTAGAATCGAGTGGACGGGAATCGCATGATTTGTTCGTGCATGCGGTACTGCACCTGCAATCCTGCGGTGACCAAATCTCCTCGCGATTGGACCAAACGTTCCATCATGCTCGTTGCAAATCCCAACTGGGCAGCTTGATGGGAGAGTACGGTTGGTGGGAGTTGGCAATGATCACCGGCGAGGATCAGCCGTTCGGTCCGTAGCACAACAGGCCAATATCCAGGTTCGGTGCTTTGGCATGCTTCGTCGATCACTCCTAGTGAGAAGGTACGATCTCCGAGGACTTCGGGGTCGTAATTGGTAGTCGCGCAGATCACGTCGGCCCGATCGAGGATGGAAGCGACGATCTGTTTCTCGTAAGCCTTCGCATCCTCTCTCAATCGCCTCGCTTCATACCGCAGCTCCTCGCGAGCACCAGCAGCTGGTTTCCCTCGGGTCCATTTGCCGGATTTCGCCATCAAGGTTTCCGCCTCCTTGTGCATTTGTCGCACGAGCTTCATGGCGGGATCGGAATCGGCGAGCGAATCCAGGGTATGGTGTTGCAGCAATTCATGCACGCGAGCCGGGTGCCCGATGCGGACAGCGTGGACTCCTAAGCCGATCAGTTTCTCGAGCAAATTATCAACACCGGTGTTGCTCGGCGCACAAGCGAGCACGCGCTCATCTCGCAAGACGGCTTGTCGGATCAATTCTGCGACCGTGGTGGTTTTGCCGGTCCCAGGTGGCCCATGGATGATCGCGAAATCCCTTGCGGAGAGACCGAATTGGACTGCATGGATCTGCGAGGCATTCAGATGCTCGACGCCTTGGATCGGTTTTTGCGGATCGAATTGGGGGAGTCGTTCGCCGAGCAATAGATCGCGCCAATGCGACATGCGTCCTCGCGCTTGTTGGGCTGCAGCCATGGCCGCCAACAGCCTCGCTCGTGTGACTTCATCGGCGGACAATTCCAGCCGGAAAAAGGTTCCTTCGGGAAGGTCGTCAAAAACCACATCGATGGTTTGAGCATTGCGTGCGGAAACAATTCCGTTTCCGACATCATCGAGCGAAACTTCATCCGAAGCGACGACAGGTGCCCCTACGCGAAATCGGTTCCATGGTAGGCCCTGGTTCGGATTCCGTTTCCCAAAGGTGACGATCGCACGTCCACCTAGTCCAGTTCGGTGATCGATGACCACGAGATGCGTCAACGTATCCCCTCGCGATTCCAACGATTGGGTGTTGGAACCTGCTGAATGTGCGCGTCGGGAACGGCGCAGCGCCATCCTTGCACGTTCCGCGTCTGATTCGAGCGCTAACGCCTCGCGCATACGCTCGAAGTAAGCCTCGGGGTCGCTCCTAGTCATTCGGCAACCGATAAAACAGGACCAGTGGCAACAGGAGCAGCGACATCATCCAGAACACCGAGGAAACAGGCCATCCCAGTCCTGAGGAAATCTCGACAAACAACTGGTACAGAGGACCAGCTAGGAGGATACCAACAAAGTTGGCGAAGTTCATGGTCGCGATCATTCGGCCTTTGATCTCTGCGGGCGGGCGTTGCTGCAGGAAAACCTGGAGGGGGATTACAAATACGGCAGCACCTATCCCAGCGAGGATCAGGAATAGCAACGTACCGACATAGCCGAGCATCGGCTTCCCGCCAGGAAGCCAGAGTCCCAGGATAATCATGGATGCGATCATGATGAGTAGTCCTAATCGCACTTGCGTGGCCGCCTTCATTTGCTTGAGCACAAGATTGGCGCACACCGCTCCGATGATGATTCCTATCGCCAAACCGCCGGTCAATACGCTCACCGCACCATCGGATTCCAATTTCATTTGAAGCTTTCCCATCGCGTTGACGACGGGCATCACGATGCCTCCGGTGAGCCAGAATACGCTCGACACGACGATTGCAATCAGCAACGGTGTGTCTCGCTTGAACAACTTGCGAACTTCGTCCGAAGCGACGAAGTCGGCCATCGCGAGCTTGGCGTTAGGCTGAGCGGGAGGCGTTTTCCGAATCATCATCGAAAAAATAGTCCCGATCACGGCAACTCCGGTGCACACCAACGAGCCGATCCATAAACGACTGAAGTCTTCGGTCCCATCGGGATTCTTGATGACCAACAGATCCTTGATGACTCCGGCGAGAACCACTCCGAGGATGATCGCGAGGAAGGTCGACATGAGGATCAAGCCGTTGGCTCGCGGTGCATCTTCTTTCTTGAAAAGTTCCGGAAGCACTCCGTACTTGCCAGGCCCGAAAAATGTGCTGTGTACTCCCATCAGGAAGAGTACACTCCAAGTACCCCAATCACCAAGATCCCCATAAAAGAGGAAAGCAAGGACCGCTAAGAGTGTGATTCCAATCTCGGCGAACTTGCAAATGACGATGATGGAGCTTTTGCTGTATCGGTCCGATAAGAATCCAGCATAACTGCTAAGGAGCACGAACGGCAGACTAAAGAGTGCCGTAGCCCAGCCTTGACGATCACCCCCTTTTACGGCCACCGCCACTCCTGGAAGGGCCATCAACAGCATCATTTGCTTGTACAGGTTGTCATTGAAGGCACCCAGGAATTGGGTGATTGCCAATCCCCAAAACGATTTGTCCTTCAGCAATTGGCTTTTCTTGGATTCGCCAGGATTCCCGTGGTAATCGTCTTCGTTGCGGTTAAGGCTATCCGGCGTTTGATTGGAATCCATGAATGTTTCCTGTGCCTGTCCTGTCGATCCTAGCAAGATCCTAGCGTGGACTATTGAAGTCCGGTTTTCTCGAGCGCGAGTTTCTTGAGTCCGCGTAAATCCAATTTGCCGGTCCCAAGGATCGGAATTGCGTCGACTTGGATGAAGCTGTCTGCGGATGGAATGTAAATCGCCGGATGGCCGGCGGCGATCAAGCGTTTGACCAAGTCCGCCGGTTCGATGCCATTGAGATTGGTGTAGAGAACGATCAGACGCTCCCCTTTTTTCTCGTCGGGGACACCGCTCACCGCAACGGTCATTGTTTCTTCGTTACCACCTACGAGCGCCGTAATTTCCTCTTCGACTTGGATGTGTGGAACCATCTCACCGCCGATCTTCGAGAACCGGCTTTCCCGACCCGTGATGTAAATGAATCCATCGGAATCGACATGCCCGACATCGCCCGAGATGTACCACTCGCCGTTCATAACTTTAGCGGTAAGTTCTGGCTGGTTGAGGTAACCATGCATGACGTTAGGACCTGCGAACTCAAGCATACCTGTTTCGTCAGGGCCCAGTACGTGCCCATCTTCGAGCGAGACGGTACGGACACGGACGCCCGGAATTGGACGGCCTACAGATCCTTCGCGCGTCCCTTTTTTGGCTTCAGGGGTAAGGGCTCGGTTCGGGGGAACATTCACCGCGACGACAGGACTTAATTCGGTAGCACCGTATCCTTCGATCGGTCGAACGCCGAATCGTTCTTGGAATGCATCGGCGAGTGGAATCGGCATCTTTTCGGCGCCGACCACCACAACTTCGACGGTCTTGAATTGCTCCGGCTCGATCCGTTTGAGGAATCCTCGCAAGAAGGTCGGTGTCCCGAGGACCACCGTCGATTTGCTAGCCTCGATCAACTTAGCGATCTGCTTAGGTTCGAGTGGGTTGTAATGGAAAGCTCCCGATGCTGGAGTGGTTGCGGCTCCCCAAAGGGTTACGGTAAAGCCAAAAGAATGGAAGAACGGGAGGATACCGAGGAAGCAATCCGAGTCCTTGACCCCGATGATCGTGTCAAAGCCTTGGACATTTGACGCAATGTTGTTGAGGGTCAATGGAACACCTTTGGGAACTCCAGTTGAACCCGAAGTGAAGATGATGGTCAAGCAATCATCGGGCTTGTTTTTACTCAACTTAAACGTCGAAGCCAAGAAGGACTCCGGCAGGAACTTGGTCTGAAGGTAGGCCAGGATTTTGTCGGAGTTTCTCGCTTTACTTGCCAAGTCCTCCATGTACACGATCTCTGCATCGAGTTTCATGGAGAGCTTGTCCATCACTTTGCGGCTAGTGAGAACGTGCTTGATTCTCGCTTGTTCTATGCAGCGATTCACGATCGACTCAGAGACCGTGTAGTTCAGGTTCACGGCGACTTTGCGAGACAATGCGAGGGCCATGTTCACGACAAATGCGGCTGCGGTCGGCGGAAGCAAGACACCGACATTCGTTTCGTTCGCAGATAGGACTTCTCGGTCTAAGATTCGCTTGAGAGCCAGTGTGCGAAGCAACAAATCGTTGCCGCTCATCCGCGTACCCGCAGAGTCGTAGATTTTGATACCGCTTCCTTTTTCACGGCAGCGGCGGATAAACAATCGAGGCAGGTTCCAATCCCATTGAATTGGAGTTTGGCTAGAATTGGCTTGAGCGGTCATAGTCGTCGAGGCAAGGGGAGAAGGGGACTTCATTCTCCAGCATTCTAACGAAACCGATCGCTTTCGGGTTATCGCCGAGCCATTTTGAGGGAACTGACCGCGATAATACCCGACTGGCACCGATTCACTCGCGCCGAATCCATGGGGACGGTTGCTATTTCTTCCTTTTGAACTCTTCGGTTAGTTCCGGTACAGGAATCCCTAAAACGCCTCGACCTTCTTGCAGACGGAAGCTGACGTCTTCGCGGATGTCGTCGTTATCAATTTCCCAGAAGAGTTTCAAATCCTCGGGGGATTTGGGGACATGGGATCGTATCAGCCGCATTCCAACCATGCGGGCTGGGTCGGTCGTATACCACCACGGGCTCAGGGGCACGTTTGGGTCTTCTTCCTTCCAATCTTCATCGGCCGAACCCATACGAGCTGCTGAGCGCAGTCGTTCCGGTGGATCTTGCCATCCGCCTCCGCGAACACACCTCATATCTCGAGTTGTCGGTTTATTGATCGCGTCGAGCACGCTGAGCAATTTGCCTTGCTTGTCTCCAAAACCATCCGAGGTGTATTGATCGACGGTCCATTCCCAGACACTTCCGTGCATGTCGTGCAATCCGAACGCGTTCGGTTTCTTACTACCGACCTTAGGAGCCCCCTTGGGGGAATTTTCCGAAAAGGCGGCGTGATCACCTAACTGCGATGGATCATCACCGAACGAGTAAGCGGTCTTACTGCCGGCGCGGGCGGCATACTCCCATTCGGCTTCCGTGGGAAGGCGATACTGGACCGCAGTAATCCCGCTGAGCCACTTTGTGTATTGCTTGGCGGCGTATTGAGTCATGGTCACTGCGGGTTGCTGAGGATCATCGCCATACTCGTAGGTGTGGCTAGGCTCGTACAAAGGAGTCGGCACTGTGATTGCATCGCTTTGTGCCAAGTTCTTTGCCTTGCGGACTCCTTGTCGCGACAGTCGCTTGAAAATGTCATAAGACTTCATGAACGTTTTGTACTCGGCCCAAGTCAGCTCGGTCTTTGCCATCCAGAATGGTTCCATCTTTACGGTAAACTGGGGGCCTTCGTCCTCAGTCCGTCCCGCTTCCTCAGCAGGGGAGCCCATAACAAACTCCCCAGCGGGGATCGGGATCATCTCGAAGCGGATATCGGTTGATTCCACGGTCTGGGTGTATGGGACCATGAATGTCCCGTCGGCAAGTTTGACGAACGGACCGTTGGCAGGTTGCTCCCTGCTGATTCCTAATGGAAGTGAAGCGTTGTTTTCTTGGGCGGCTTCGCTTTGCGACGACGGTTCTCCCGCGTCGGAGGATGTGCTGATCCGCGGTTCACTCGCAGGGACCCATTGGGATGGAATAAAACCAGAAACGATGGATCCCAATACCACCAATCCTACTTGGTGCAGTTTTGCAAGTTTCGAAATGGTGAAAGGCCCGCAGTTCCTCGCGCGACATAGTGCAGGAGAGTGGCTGGCAGTGATATCGAGAGGCGACGAGATGCCGGAGGGACTACTTTTCATGGGTTGTTTGGTCGTTGCCCGGAGAACTGACTGTGAGTCACAATATGTACAACGCTATTCAGAGTAACTGGAAACACGACAACATACCAGGGTCGTAAACCTGTAGTGCGGCACCTTGGGAGGCACGATTCTTTGTGGAGTGTTTTGGTTGCTATGGTTCGGCGTTGAGATTACGGCTTGTGATTCAACGGGTATTTGATAAATAAAGATCGAGTCGACGCCCTTATTCGGGGATAGCTCTATAACATCCCCGCGCGTGTTTTAACGCTGCTGGTTTTTCTACTTTGCAACTGGAGACGTGTTGCCCCATGGACATTCATACTTTGACCCGTGAGCTGCAATTGGACAACGGCAGCAAAATTGTCATGCTCGTCGCGGATGGTCTCGGAGGATTGCCGATGAGTCCGGGTGGATTGACCGAATTGGAAACGGCGAAAACGCCCAATTTGGATGCCCTCGCTGCGCTCGGCGTTCAAGGAGCCAGCATTCCGGTAAAGCCGGGGATCGCTCCTGGTAGTGGACCAGGTCACTTGGGGTTGTTCGGCTACGATCCGCTGCACTATCAAATCGGACGAGGTGCCTTGGAAGCAACCGGGATCGGTTTTGAGTTGAAAGAGGGTGATGTTGCAATCCGTTGCAATTTTTGCACGATCGATGCAGCTGGAAAAATCACCGATCGGCGCGCAGGTCGAATCAGCAGCGAAGAAAGCGCACCCCTCGCAATCTCACTTCGCCAAATCAAAATACCGGGCGTCGAGATATTTGTAGAACCGGTCAAAGAGCACCGATTCGTTGTTGTTTTTCGCGAACCTGGACTGGGTGGCAACGTCGCTGATACCGATCCGCAAAAGACCGGAGTGGCTCCGCTCGATCCTGTCGCACAAAATCCACAAAGCCAACGGACAGCTGAAATCGCCAAAGAGTTTCTGGCCCAAGCGAAGAAGATCCTCGCGGGGCATCCCAAGGCGAATTTTCATACCATGCGAGGCTTTGCGAACAAGCCGTCATTGCCCAGCTACAAAGAGGTTTATGGGCTACGAGCTGCGGCAATTGCCGTTTACCCGATGTACAAAGGCCTGGCGCGACTGGTAGGGATGGATATTGTTGGCCAAGCTCAAACGCTGCAAGAACAGATCGATGTCCTGAAACAGAATTGGGACAAATACGACTTCTTCTTCATCCACTTCAAGTACACCGATAGCACCGGCGAAGATGGTAACTTCGCAGAAAAGGTTGCTCGGATTGAAGAACTCGATTCGATCATGCCTCAAATCAATGCGCTCAAGCCGGAAGTGATGATCGTTACCGGGGACCACAGCACCCCGAGTTACCTCAAGAGTCACTCGTGGCACCCGGTACCCACCCTGTTAGTTTCGGATTGCTGCCGCCCAGATCCGCACAAGGCCTTCAATGAGTCAACCTCGATAACCGGTGGTTTGGGGCATTTCGAAGCTCAGTACCTCATGGCATTGGCCCTTTCCAATGCAGGACGCATGGGCAAATACGGGGCGTAGACACGGTCAGCCGGCACCATTAAACGAAAAAACCTCGCGTGAAGATCAGCGGATCTTTGCGAGGTTTTTTGTAATTTGCGTTCGATCGCGGGTGCTCGTGCAGCGAGAAATGCAGCGGATACACTGCACGGCGTGCACCTCTTGGCGTGTACCGTGCGCTAGAAGGATAGGAGATCGCCCGTTTCTGCTTGCTAGCAATTCCCGATTGTGTGCGGGAGAGCTCGCAGCGATTAACGTTGGGCTTTGGCTTCTTCACGGTCGGCCTTTGAGCTCTGCGGTCTCATTCGCGAGCTTGTTCTCAGATCCGGCAGGGAAATACTGGATATCGTCGATCAAGTAGTAAGGGCTTGGCAACGTTTGACCGGCAACATGCACTTGGCAACCACTGCTCATAGAGATTCCGCAAAGTGCGATTGCTGCGATCATCCACCATCCCGACGTCGATTTGCTGGCTTTCATTGTTCCATTCCATCCCTGGACTAGTCGTTGAGCGCCTGGCACATGTGATGCCACGTCACGCCATGGAGGTGGGTATCGGAATTTCCGAATGTTTGCTTGAGTGAAACTTTGCCGAATGAATCGCAAAATCGGTCAGGTGCCCCGAGGCGATAGCTATCGCGTTGCGAATCACCATGCCAGTATCGCATTGCGATCCGAGCCACGCGTGTGAGCAAGTGGCGACTGGCTGCTGGAAGCCGGATCCCCCAGCGCTAGTCATGATCATGCCCCAGAAAGGGTACTGATCGACATTGTGTAACGAGCAATACTAGGCGTGCCTCCACCCGGCGCTCACGCTGAGGGCTCGGAAGTCGTTCGCTTTGCGAATGGTATCTAGCTAACGCGTGTACGGAATCGGTGGCAGGACGTTAGAGCCTGAACTCCGTCCACCACATGTTCGTGACAACTCTATCGCTTTCTTCCGACGATCACCAAGCACATGTCGTCTTCTTGCTCGCATCCGACAATGTGCTGCTTGACGCGGCTGATCAGTTCCTCACCTGCTTTTGTGACGTCTCCCTTTGCGAGTTCGATATGCTGTCGCACTCTTTCGATGGAGAACTGTTCGTGCCGTGTGTTGGGAGCTTCGAAGATACCATCGGTGTACATGGTCAAACTTTCACCGGGGTGCAGTTCGATTTCGAATGAATCAAACTCAATGTCGGACATGATCCCCAGGGGTGGACCGCCGATCTCGGACCCTGGTTCGGTGACGATTCCATCTTTGGTGTACATGATCGGGGGCATATGCCCTGCGATCACGATCGTGGCTTTGTGGGATGTTTTGTCCAAAACGATTACCGACATAGTGATAAAGCGTTCGGCTTCGAGAGCGGTGATGCGATCATTCAGCTGTGCCATGGCTTTTCGAGGGTCATCGATCGATGCAAATGCAAAGCGTGTTTCTGCGGAGAGTTTTGCCATGAACATCGCTGCCGCGACTCCGTGTCCGACGACGTCAGCCAATGCGATCACGATTCGATTTTCATCGAGTTCGAGGTAGTCGAAATAATCGCCCCCGATCTGCTGAGCTGGATTGTAGTACTGGTAAAACGAATACTCGGCGATTTCTGGAAAGCGGCGCGGCAAAAAGGCCATCTGCACTTGTTTGGCCAATTCGAGGTCTTGTTCGACAAGCTTTTGGGCCACCATCCGTTCATGGAGCTGTGCGTTTTCGATCGCAATACCGGCTTGGTTCGCGACTCCAACGAGGATCTCAAGATCTTTGGCTTCGAAGCCGCCTTTTTGCTGCACAGTATCGATCTGAATGGCGCCGATCGATTCCCCTTCGCTGTCGAGGAGCGGGGCGACGATCATCGAGCGAATCTTGAAATCAGCCACGCTCTGGCTGCCGTCGAATCGCGAGTCGCTACCAGCATCGAGGGAAATGATTGCTTCTTTGGTTTGCATTACTTCCCGAAGAACTGTCCTCGAGATACGCAGCTTCTCCTCTTGGTCAGGACGACGTGCCTTGCTCCAACGGGGGGTGATGTTTCCGGTTTCGTCCTTCAGGACGATAAACCCGCGGTCGGCTTGGATAAAAATCGCAAAGAGAGAATCCAAAACTTTCGGAAGCACTTCCTCAAGCGAGACCGCTTTGCCCAGGCTCTTCATGATCTCTAAAATAGCTGCAAGCCGAGCCTCTGCGGATGCAGCGAGTTGGACACCGAACTGACTGCCACGAACATCGATCTTTCCAGTGACAGACCGAGCCCCTACGTCGCTGTCATCGTCTTCGACAAACTCGATCCCGAGGTTCGAGTTGGTCGTAGCTCTCGTTGCAGAAACCGTCAAACCGCTGGCTTCTGCTTCTTCGCAGTACTCTAGCTCGACGTCGCAGATCCTGATGGTGTCCCCATTTTGGAGAGCTGTAGCGCCCGAGATGAGCTTGCCATTGACGAACGTGCCATTACGGCTGGCGAGATCCTCAATCAAATAACCATCCGGGGACTGAATCGCCTTGGCATGCTGACGCGACACGGCGCCGCTTTCTAAGACGATGTCGCATTCAGGGTGGCGACCCATGATGTACTCGGGCCTATCCAATTGGATGCGTCGTCCGAGTGCTGGTCCGGAAATAGTATCGAAGTAGGGCATGGGAGAGCTCAAAAAAGTACGTTGGACGGGATCGGAAGGGAGGTGCACTCCTTTTTGTAATGATACCCGTAACCACTTAAAACCGGGAGGAGCAGATTCACGAAGTAGAGGTGATGTGGTCCGACGTGAATCGCCTCCGAAATGAACTAGTTTTCGCACCCGAGGGTGAGATAAATCGCTTTTACAATCCTTGGATTTCGTTGTTTTCGAACGGGACGGCAATTTGTCGCGATCGGTTGGAACTGCCTGGATTGGGTTGAGGTTCCGAAGGTTTAAGGCGATATTGGATACAGGCAGAACTCTACTTCGGTGGCTTACTGCGGCAGGGAAGATACGTAGAAATGAAGTTATCGCGATTCTACTTTACCGACCCTGATGCAGGGCAATGTTGTTGGGATTTTGCTGCTTAGATTAGAGTAGGTACGCAACACCCGGGCCAAATTCTTTCGGCCACCCCACACGGGAACTATGTCCACAGCTTCGAAAAATACAGAACGACGTGCTGCCCGATTCTGGACCGTCTTCATCCTCGGATTGATGGGGATCAATTTGGGAGTGGCAGCGATGGCCATTTGGATGGCCGCGGGCGATCCGTCGTTTCGACCTATGCCTGAGTATGGGGAGCACGCGATCGACTGGCAATCTCGAAAGAATCTGCAGGCGAAATCGGATGGGTTGCGTTGGAAATCGAGTATTGAGCGTTCTCAGGTTCCGCAAGGAATTGTGATTCAGCTTGCCGACGCAAGCGGTGCCCCTGTCGTTGGCTGCACCGGTTCGATCCACGCATATCACTTCACTAGTGCTAATGCGCATCAAAAAGTGAGAATTACCCCAATTGCGGATCAGCCTGGGTGCTATCTTGCTCCGCTAGATGTTTCTTTGGATGGTCGGTGGCAAGTCACCGTCGAGTTGGAGCGTGGACCCGACGAGAAGTTCTTTTTCGATTCAACGATGAATTGGAACAAAACATGACACAGTTGCTCGTCGCTGTTTTCGTCGCATCCATTTTGGGGTCGGCGCACTGTGTAGGTATGTGCGGACCATTCGTTTTAATAGCGACGGGAGTGTCTAAGTCTCGCAGGGAGTCTTTAAGCCCAGCCAAAGATTCGCATGCTGCAGTCTCCGATCCAAGCGTTGGAGGGCTGGGGGAAACGCATGCCGCTTCGAAGTCCGAAAAGAGATTTTTGGGTGAATCTTCACAGCGAGCGGTTCGGGTCTGTTGCTACCACGCAGGTCGGCTCACGACGTATCTGATCCTCGGAGTGGTGATGGGAGCGATCGGCGCGGCGACCAACGGATTGGCCGGTTACTGGGGATACGCGAACGTCGCCGCTCGGGTGGTTGGAGCGGTCATGATTGTACTCGGTGTTGTACGATTGACGCATTGGCTGCAAGCCAGTCAACGGACCGTTCAGCATAGCGTTTTGTGGATCCGATGGAGTCAGCTGGTGGCTTCGATTCGGAAGCGAATGCCGATGCAATCCCCTTACAGCGCTGCCTACTCGTGGGGATTGGTAAGCACCTGGCTACCGTGCGGCTGGCTTGCCATTTTCGCCATCGCAGCTGCCGGTGCTGGTGGTATTCCTCAGAGCATGGCGATGATGGCGGCGTTTTGGGTTGGGACTCTCCCCTTGCTGTCCTTGGTCGCCCTAGGCGTTGACATGCTCGGCCCTGCGGTACATCGTTGGATCCAGCCTTCCGTTGCCTGCGTATTGATCGCCTTTGGCATCTACACTGCGACGTGCCGTGCAAGCATCGATTTGGGATCGCTCCGAGGCGTGGCGAGAGTCGATCGATCAGACGTGAGGGAACCGTCAACGCATGGTGAATCGATGATCGATGTCGAGTCGCTCAAGGTGCTCTCATCGCAGGAACTCCCCTGTTGCGAAGCGAACGGCGAGGCTGACTCCGAAGAGTTGGCTCTCGAATCCAGTGGGAAGTGAGTCATGAGTATTGACGACTGTGTCAAATCTCTGCATGCACCGGAGTCAGAGGCATGCTTGCCGCGCGCGGCTCGCTGCACGCACTGCGGGTTAGAAACCAATCTCCATGACCCTGCGACGTGGTTCTCGGAGCCGCGAGGGAAAATCGAGGACGTTGCGAGTCACCATGTCGCCAGCGACCCTAGCGTTACCGAAGACCCGCTTGCCTTCTGCTGCCATGGGTGTATGGGGGCATACGCACTGATCCATGAGATGGGGCTTGAGGCGTTCTACTCGCTTCGCGATCAAAGGGCGAGCGAAGTTGTACCGGTGCATCCCGACAAGCAATCCACCGTCCTTGCAGATCTCGATGCTGCGGGCGTGCCGGTCGAGCATCTCGCCGATGGTTCATGCCGAGTTCGACTGGCCGTCGACGGGTTGCATTGCGCAGCATGCTCGTGGCTAATCGAGAGGATGCAGCCGAATGTTCCTGGTTGGAGATCAGCTCGCGTGCGTATGAGCGATGCTTCGCTCGAATTGATCTATGACCCGCGAGCCACGAGCCCGATGAAGATCGCGGATCGACTGTCTCAAGTCGGTTACTCGCTATCACCCCTCGATTCCTGGGAGGACGAGGACTCCTCGGATGCGCTCGTTCGTCGCGAGCATTGGGTTGGGATGGCGGTTGCGTTCTTCCTCGCAGCGAATTCGATGTGGATAGCGATCTCGCTTTACGCGGGCGAATCGACTGGGATGGCCCCTTCGCACGAGCAGTTTCTTCGTATTGTGGGTGCGTTGCTCGGGTTTTTTGCTGCGATCTTTCCTGGTCGGATTTTCTTTCGAACTGCATGGGAGTCGATTCGAGCAGGGGTCCCGCATGTCGACATTCCCGTCGCTCTAGGGTTGGCTGTCGGAACCATCGGTAGTCTGGTCGGCGCACTCAGCGGACATGGGCATATCTATTTCGATTCGCTGGCATCCCTTGTTTTCTTGCTGCGGATCGGACGATATATCCAATTTCGGGCCCAATATCGAACCGGTGTCTCCCTGTCGAAACTGATGCGGATGAACTCCGTGGTTGCGAGTCGTATTGGTCCGGATGGTGCGCGGTCGAGCGTTCCGTCGCACCGACTCCAAAACGAGGATGTTGTCGAAGTACTGCCGGGTCAGATCGTTCCGGCAGATGGCGTGGTGATCGAAGGAGCAACAACGATTCAAACCGCTTTCATTACTGGAGAAAGTCGTCCTGTTCCATTGAGGGTTGGTCAAGAGGTCGTAGGTGGTTCGCTCAATGACCAAGCTCCTATTCGCGTGCGTGTCACAGCGGCTGGTAATGATAGTCGCATCGGTAAATTGTCGGAGTTGGTGAGGGATGCAAGTACACAAAGGACACCACTTATTCAGCTTGCAGATCGCATTGGCGGAGTGTTTGTTTGGGTCGTGATTGGCTTGTCGATCGTCACCTTTATCGGCTGGACGTTGTTCACTGGACTGGGCAACGGTGTCGATCGCACGGTCTCGCTTCTCACAATCGCTTGTCCCTGTGCGTTGGCTTTGGCCGCGCCGCTGGTCATCACGGTTACGCTAGGCCGCGCGGCCCGCGAACAGATTTGGATACGGGATGGGAATTGCTTAGAACGACTTGCCCAGCCCGGGATCATTTGGTTCGATAAAACAGGGACACTAACGTACGGCGATCTGCGAGTGATCGATTGGAATGGGCCAACGGATTTACTCCCTCACATCGCGGCGCTCGAGTCGCATTCGGAACACCCCACGGCGCGAGCGATACGGAATTTTGTTTTCGAGAGACTACCGAAGATCGATGTCAAAAAGTTCCAAGTTGATACCGTCAAGCAGACGTTTGGCAAAGGGATCGCCGGGCGTGTGAATGAAAGCCACCTTCGAATCGGCGTGATGGAACTCACCGCGGGAAATGGCGTTGCGGGATCGTTGAACAGCACCATCTCAACGGATCCATCGCGCGCCATCGAGATATCCGATTCTGTTTGCCAGACGATCGACGTATGGGTCGACGAGGCGCATGTCGGTCGATTTAACATTGGAGATCGGTTGCGTCCGGAGGCGCGCCAGACACTCGGGTATCTTCAGTCGTGTGGTTGGAAGCTCGCACTCCTGTCTGGGGATCGTCAGGATGTCGCCGACCAAGTCGCCGGACAACTTCGAGGGGGGCGTTTGCATAGTGTCGATGACATTCATGCTGGGAATGCTATTCCTGCGGGAGTCGAATGGGTGGAGTGTCGAGGGGGATGCAGCCCTGAAGAAAAACTAGCCATCATCCGAGAATCGCGACAACACTACCCGACGACGGTGATGGTTGGCGATGGGATCAATGATACAGCTGCTTTGGCGCGTGCCGATGTCGGGATTGCAGTGCGGGGATCCGGAGAAAACTGCCTGCGGCATGCTCCGATCTACATTCCGAGCAACCAACTCGATGCTATTGCGAAGCTAGTCGACGCATCGCGAAACACGGTCCGCGGTATCCATCGGTGTTTTACTGCCTCGCTGATTTACAATACGATCACGATTTCGTTAGCCATCAGCGGATGGATTCATCCCTTGATCGCTGCAATCTTCATGCCGATCAGTGGACTGACAGTGCTAGCCATGGCTTTGTCCGCAAATACATTCTCAAAGGCGACGCTTCCATCGCGAACGCATCTCGAGGAACACGGACCAACGGGGAGCAGACGGCGCAGTCACCATTCGATGCGTAGTCGTGAGATACGCAGTGGAGGTGTTCTATGAGTGTTCTCTATATCGCACTTCCCATAGCAATCTTACTCGGTGGAGCGGGACTATTGGCGTGCTTGTATTGCATTCGATCTGGGCAATACGATGATCTTGAGTCACCCTCGGTAAGGGTGTTGATCGATGATGTTCCCGTGAACACACAGGCCGGCAGCGACGACCCTTGCGGTCCCTGATTAAGACCGCTTTGGAGTCGCAGTTTGGAGAAATCATGAGATGGTGTATTCGATCGTGGGCTGGAGCGATCGATGATCGCTATCGGCCGGCTAGAGTGGTCTTCTGAGTTCCACCGTCAGTTCGCCACTGTTGTCAAAGAGCTTACCGGCAGGTTCGTTGATTTTCAGCAACAGCACGCCGTCCTCGGTGGCTTGGATGGTGGTCAAATCTCCAACC
>VGZN01000007.1 GCA_016872635.1 Planctomycetota bacterium
TCGCATCCTGCACCCCAGCCCCGCCTCCCCGGCCGCCAACCGAGATTGGGCTGGCGCCGTTGAAAAAGTCCTTGTGGAATCCGGTGTTTGGGACCAAGTGAATTCACGGAAAAAATAAGTCGATTTCGTTGCGAATCCCTGCGATTTCCGTTTCTGGCAGCTCGCCAAACCGATATTCTACAAAGGTGAGATGGAACTTTTTCGAGGCTAGCTGCCTCCGAGAGAGACACAACCGGGCTATTAAAACTTATGTCTCTAAATCCTGAAGAAATCGACCTTCTGCTGAACGGGCTGCTCGACGGTGCACTCACCGACGAAGAGCAGTCTCGGATCGAGCTTGCCATGGAGCAAGACCCGGAGCTTGGGGTCCGCTTTGAGGAAATGACCTCGCTGCGTCGCAGCTTGCTCGTCGGCAGACGATCGGGGCGATTGGGATCCGATTTTGCAAAGAGAGTGGTATTGGCGGCTCGGGAACGAGCAGACCTGATGGGAGACGAAGCTCCAGCATGGCTCAGGCCAACGCCATCCCCAGATATAGCACCCGGTAACAACGAGGGACGTAAGCGAGGCCGACGCGAACAACCAGTTACCTCGGTAATAGCATCCCGCTCCGAGGTTGAGTCCCAGTCCTCAGAGCCCCAGTCTTCAGAGTCCGATTCGGTGATCATTTCCAAAAGGGCGTGGCGAGTCTGGCTACCGGCGATGTCGATGGTCCTCGCTGCTTCGGTTGCAATGGTCATGTTCTCGGTGATGTGGCCACCATCTCCCCCTGTTCAACCGTTTGCGGGTACGTCTGAAGTGCCCCAAGGCTCCGATGATTCATCCGCCAATGATGTTGCTACCGACTTGCTGAACACCAAGGAAAAGGACTCCGTGTCGAGACCCGGCATCGCGTCGAACTCGAACCCATCGAGCGATGCAAATCGGGGTATTGGAGCTTCTGACTCCCAGCTAGCTTCGTCCAACCCAACCGATTCGATTGAGAACGGCAGCACCCAGGAGATGGCCTCGACATTGGCCGAAGCATCCCAACCATCGCTACCCCCAAGCTTGGATAAACCGGATGATCCACGGAGCAAGGCGATCGATGATTTGATTGCTTCGAAATCCATCGCCAATCCGATTTTTACTTTGGTCGCTGAAATCACCGTAGATTCGGTTGCTGCTGAGAACGACTCGCTCCGTACCTTGATCGAAGAGCATGAAATCCTTGTTACGGATGATTTGAATTTGGAAAAGAACCAGCTTGAAACACTGGTTTCTTCCCAGCTGGTAGGGGCTTTAAACCAAGTCGACGTTGGGGATCGCGATGGTGTCCAAATGTTTTTCTTACGGGCACGCGCGGATCGAATCGATAGTTTCTTGATGGATACGTTTGCTCAGTACAACGATTTCCCCTCCTATCGTTTGGATTTATCGTTCGACCCAGCGGTGTTGAATTTGGCGAATCAATTGAGCACCGTTGCCTCCTCTGATGATTACGCGCGACGATTGACCTTCCGCGGCAACGCGGACAGCGGGCTGGTTACGATGTTCCCGCACGTCGACAAAGGCTCAGGTGTGAAGCTTGAGGATCGCATTGCAGCTTCTCAGTCGCGGGATCGATCGATGACCAAAGAGCGTCGAGAGATGTCCTACCTGCTACTGATGGTCAAGCCTGCTGCCGCAAAGTAACCCTTCGCGATTACGCACCTACCGATTCTCGTTTTCGAGAAACGGCAACCTCTTCATGAACAGCCCAGCACCGATCAAGACTGATCCAATTTAAATCGGATCACATGTAGAGGTGACGAAGGCAGAGTTGGGACCATGTTTCCATCAGGTCAAGGTTACCACCGATGTCTTCAACACTCTGAAAGCCAGCCTCCAAAAGGTGGTCTTCTCGCGGAGTAACCTTGCACGAGGAAAGCTGCATGATGTGGACGATCCCCAAATGAACGCGCCCCACCGCGGTGGTGTCATCATAAATCAGTCCGACGATCCTGTCCTTACCGCTCGACTCGATAATTACTTCTTCGTTCAACTCGCGCTGCATCCCGTTTCGATACCAATCGTCCCCTTCCGCATCCTCGATGGATATATGACCACCGATTCCAATCGATCGGAGGGCGTGCAATCGCTTTTCCCCTTGGCCTTTGCCGCGGGTGTACTGGAACAACCGGGTCCGGTCCGCATCACTGCATTCAAGGATCACATACGGGATCAACTGCTTGAACGAGGGATCGTCCTCGACGAGACTCCGAGGCCGAAACGATTGGTTGGCTCGGTCCAAAATGGCTGGAAGATAACGGTCAACTGTTGGAAGAAATCCCGCGAATGGGCCTAATTGATCTAGCAACAAAGCAGGGATGACTAGAACTTCTTCGTCTTTTGCCATTTTCAAAGCCTCGATTCAATTCTCGATTCGCGAGCGGTAGGCTCCGGTTCTCCCAGCCAGTCTGTCTTACGGGTCAGTTTCCTGCCCTGGGGACCCCCGGTTTCCATCCCTACACGGTTTGCGATACAATACACAGTTTGATTGCCAATGGCTATTCGCTTTTTAAGCTAGATCGTCACGAACGGAGAACTATCTGGTGCGACTCCTCCACTGCGTATGCCTTTCAAGTCCGATTCGGTCCTTGTCGTTCTCCGGGATGACAGTCCGCAATACATTCATCTTGGCGCTTTCGTTGGTTATGTCCACACGGCTCGTCGCCGTCGAGGACTTGCCGCGAGCCGTCGATATGTTCCCTGCGGAAACTCAAGCCTTCGTCTGGATGCCCAGCAGCAAATCGTTCTTGGACAATTGGGCGGAAACCGAACTCGGAAAACTTGCTGCGGACGAACGCCTGAAAGAGTTCTGGGCTAGCCAACAGGAAGAAATCAGCAACCGCTTCTCCAACGCTGGTTGGCAACTAAGCGTCAAGTTCGATGATCTACCCGAGATTTGCTCCGGCCAAGCCGCCATGGGATGGATCTCTCGACCAAGCATCGCCGCGAAACCTTATTCGCTAGGGTTAGTCGTCGATGTCGCTGGACGCGATTCTCAGGTAACGACTTTCCTTGATCGCATCCAAAGCGAAATGGATAGTAAGAAAGCGACGACGGAAAATGTGGATCTCGACGGACTCAGTGTCAAGCACTACGTCCTACCGAAATTGGCGAACGATACCAAGATCCGAGATTCGTACTACGTCCTCTCCAAAGGTCAACTCCTCGCAGCAGACGATTTAGAAACGATCAAGGATTTGGTGAAGTCGCAGTCAGCCACTCCCGCCGGAGCACTGTCGCAGTCCAATCTCTACAAGAACGTGCAATCCAAAATCGAACGGGATGAACATCCCTCGGAGATCGAGTACTTTGTCCAACCGATCGGCTTCGGGAAACTCCTTCGCTCTGTATCGGGTAAACAAGCCAAAAGCCAAGTCGATATCCTCAAACTGCTCGAAGGCCAAGGCTTTGATCGGATTTTGTGCGCAGCTGGCTCCGTGCAATTAAACAAAACCGATTTGGATATGCATCACCAAGGGTTTATCCTTCGCGAAGAAGAGTTGCCCGTTTCGGTGCAGATCCTCGATTTCCCAAATCAAGAACAGCTGACCCCGCCATCATGGATTAGTGCAAATTCCGCAGGAGTACTCGGATTCTCATGGAATTTCAGCGATGCGTTCCCCAAGTTCAAGGGGATCGTCGATGCTTACATCGGAGATGAACAGTTCGATGAAATCCTCGATGGAATCAAACGCGACCCGAACGGACCACAGATCGACATTAAACAAGAACTCCTTCCCTACATCGGAACCGAGTTTTATGCCATCAGCGAAGTTGTAGAACCGATCACCCCCGAGAGCAAGCGATCACTAATCTGCATCAAGCTCAGGGACCCCGACAATAAACTAACAGGCGTTTTGAATCGATACTCCAAGAGCGAGCCAGGAGCTAGCACCGAAGACATCGGTGAATATCGCATTTGGAAGTTCTCCAATGAGGAAGAGAAAGAAGAGATCATCGAATTCAATCAAGTCCCCGGCCAAGGCAAGGAAGAGGAAGAAGAAAAGCCTTTGCTGAGCGAGTGGGCCGTATCTATTGTCGATGGATACTTCGTCTTTGCATCCAACCCCGAAACGCTCACCAAGGTGATTGCGAACGCTCAAAACAAAAACATCCAAGGAGAGTTTGAGCGATTGGAAACCGTCCAAGCCGTCCGTGCTATGCAAAAGAAATTGGTCAACGGCAACGGATTCAGCTTTTCCGAAGTCGACCTAGCCGATCGTTCCTTCGAAATGCAGTACGAGTTGTTCCGCCAAGGGATCCTGCCGCAGTCTCGCTCGCTCCTCGCGCTGGTACTGGAACGCATCTTGAAGACGGACAAGTCCAAAGCTCAGGAGTTGCAAGGAAACAAACTTCCACCCTTCGAACAAGTCAAGCAATTCTTCACCACAACCGGCATGGCGATTCGCACTGAGAAAGATGGTTGGGGGATCGACGGTTTCATTCTCGGAAAGTAACAAGAAAGCCCCTCATGCTTAACCCTGTTTCTGCCATGGGGCATTCCCTGCCGATCCGAGGACTGGGATGTTTTCTTATCGTAATAGTATGCTTGGTTGGCCCTGATGCCACCCAAGCTCAGTCTATCGAAGATGCGCAGCGGCGTATTCAAGAATTAACATTGCGCAGCCATATCCGCTTCCTCGCAGACGATCTTCTCGAAGGACGTGGCCCTGGCTCCAATGGCGATGCTATCACACAGCGGTACCTCGAAACCCAATTCCAGTCGATGGGATTGCAACCGGTTGACACCCTGCGCTCGTACCGTCAAGCAGTTCCGATGCTGGGGGTTACGAGCACCCCGGACAAGGTCTGGGAATTCGCTCCCCCGAAATCCGACGCTGGAGCCGAGAAACTGCAACTGAGGTATTTCGAGGACTTTATCGCTGTCGCAGGTACACCAGCCCCTCACGTCGAACTCAATAGCGCGGAATTGGTGTTCGTCGGCTACGGAATCCAAGCCCCCGAGTACGACTGGGATGACTACAAAGGCGTAGACCTCAAGGGAAAAGTACTCGTCATGATGAACAACGATCCGGAGAAAGACCCGGATCTCTTCGGCGGCTCGAAAAGGCTCTATTACGGCCGCTGGGATTACAAGTACGAAAGCGGTTCGCGCCAAGGTGCGGTAGGTGCCATCATCATCCACACAACACCATCAGCAGGCTACCCGTTCACTGTCATCCAAACCTCGTGGACTGGCGAGGAGTTTGAACTCCGAGACTCCGAGGGTCCGAAGATGATGATGAAGGGATGGACCACCGAAGATGCGACTCGAAAACTTTTCGCATTCGCGGGCTTCAACCTCGATGAACTTCGCGCGAAAGCCGAATCCATCGACTTCCGACCTATCCCATTAGGATTAACATTGACGACCAAAATCGAGTGCGAGGTCCGGGAACGAATCACCGCCAATGTATTTGGCGTGCTCCAAGGTACCGACGCAAAACTCGCAGATGAACACGTCGTCTTCATGGCTCACCACGACCATATCGGAATCGCGATCGATCGAGATGCCCGGGGTGACAACATCTACAACGGCGCTATCGACAACGCATCCGGTACCGCCTCTCTGCTGACCATCCTTAAAGCCGTCACCGAGAGTGGATTCAAACCGAAACGATCGATTTTGTTCGCCGCCGTCGGCGCGGAAGAACAAGGGTTACTCGGCTCGAAATACATGGCCGAACATCCACCGATCCCGAACGGCAAACTCGCCGCATTGATCAATATGGACGGGATGAACTTTTTAGGGCCCACAAAGGATGTCCAAGTCATCGGGCTGGGAAAAAGCAGCCTCGATCGCTTAGTCAACGCGGCAGCCCAACGCCAAAATCGAACGGTCGTCGGTGACCTCGAACCGAGCAAGGGCTATTACTACCGTTCGGATCAATTTTCTCTCGCCAAAGTCGGCGTCCCCGCGGTCTACCTTCATTCCGGCCAAGCGGTTCGCAACAAGCCTGAAGGTTGGGGAAAAGAACAACTCCAGAAGTGGACGGAAAAGCACTATCACCAGAGATCCGATGAATACGATCCATCTTGGGATCTCGAGGGTGCGATCGAAGACCTGCAGCTTTTAACCGAAGTTGGACTCGAAGCCGCCAATGCCCCCGAAATGCAATCATGGAATCCAGGGGATGAGTTCGAAGCCGCTCGGCGCGATGCGATTTCTCAATCGCACGCAGAACGACGCTGAGCAGTCCTAGCGACCCTTCCCCCCCAACGCCGGGCGAAGCAGTCCGGGCTGCGCATCCAATTCAAGGCTGTCGTACTCGCCTCGCTCTATCTTTTCCCAGGCCAAGGCTCCCATGACCGCATTGTCTGTGCACAACTCAGGCGCTGCGATCAAAAGCTCGGTCCCCTTCGCGTCGCATGCATTTTGCAATTGCTCTCGCAGCCGACGGTTGGCAGCTACACCACCCCCTAAACATATCCGCTTGAGTCCCGTCTTCTTCACTGCCAAGAGGGCTTTACCCACCAGGCAATCGATAACGGCTTGTTGGAAAGCCGCTGCAATATCGATTTTCTTCTGATAGCTGATCTCGACGCTCGACCAGTCTTTTTGGCCCGTCCCAGCGATTTGGTAACGGACGGCGGTCTTCAATCCAGAAAAACTGAAATCCAACCGTGTTTGATCATCGAGCAATGGACGAGGAAATGGAATCGCTCGCGGATTGCCCTTCGAGGCGATCGCCGAAAGTTGCGGCCCACCTGGAAACGGCAATCCGAGCATCACTGCAACTTTGTCGAATGCCTCGCCAGCAGCGTCGTCGATGGTGCCCCCCAAGTAATCCCAGTCGGTCGCCGTGTGACAATGGTACAGACTGGTATGCCCGCCACTCACGACAAACCCGATGCAGGGATAGATACTCGAACCGTGCCCCATACCGCACGCGTAGATGTGTGCCTGAACATGGTTAATCCCCACCAAGGGTTTTGACCACGCCAGCGCAAGTGCTTTGGCCGCCGACAATCCCACCAATAGCGATCCAGGGAGTCCTGGATGGGTCGCGACGGCGACCGCCACCAAACGATCCATCGTAATTTTGGCTTGCTCAATCGCGGTATCGATGACCGGTAAAATACGCTCCAAGTGGGCTCTCGCTGCAATTTCTGGGACAACCCCGGCGAACTGCTCATGAAGCGTCTCCTGCGTCGCAACGCACTCCCCCAAAACAGAACCACTACGGGTAATCACCGCCGCGGCGGTCTCGTCACACGTCGATTCAATGGCTAACAAACAATCCTCAGCGGATGGGAGGGAGGTCATGATTGCGTCGCCGTTGGATCGAGCCATGAAGAACCTAGGCGAGTTCGTATGAGATGCTCGACCCGCGGCCATTCCGTCGCCGAAAATTGCTCCGCAAGCGGTTTAGCAAGTGCTACTAAAGGTGCTATCCGGTTCAGTGATTTCTCATCTGCTAGCAGAAAAGCCTCAAGCCAATCCTCTAACGCAAGGAAGTCGAACAGGGCTACCTCCGCGATACGAGTCGCATCCTGAACCTGAAAATCCAATCCGTGGGGCAACAGAAATCGAAGCAAGTAGGAGGACTTTGGTAGCCGCGTACGGCGAATGATGTCGAGGCATCGCAATTGCCCCGATCGACTTAGCTTGGGATATCTCTCAGCGATCAACGTATGGGTTTGAGGTTGCCGTGCTCGAATCAACGCAATCGTCGCTTGATCAGCGATCGTTGCGTTGTTCCGTTCGACCAATCCCAACAATTGCTTTTCGTAGCCCAACAAGGGATGCCTCGCTGCAAACTCCAGCGTTGCCGTTGCGAGCGGAGTTAGCGGGGCATCCTCTTCGATCTCATGAAAACCTCGATCCATCCATTTGGACGCATGGCCACGGTAAAAGAGGCATTCGAGCGCTACTGCGATATTCTCGGGAGTACCATCATCAAAATCCATCTGCAACGAACTCGACTCCCTCGCGAGCGCAGAGGTTCGCTCACGCATCAGCGCTAACGGTACTCGGAAGAATATCTTCGACGTGTTTTTTAAGTCGGAGATCGAAGCGAGATGACTTGCGAATCGATGCGTTTCTGATACCGACAAAGCCTCAAGTAATTTACCAGCACATCGGCATGTTCGGTCGGTGATCTTGCGTCCGGCGGTCATGACCGCAACTCGCTCGAGGAGTTCAACAACCATCGCATCAGGAATAGGAATATGCGAGATCAGCGGAAAGTCTGGAAACGCGACATCAGGCCCATACCGATCCCAAGCTCCAAAGATCGACGCGAGTACCCGGTCGTCACATACATAGCCATTCGAGAGCAAATCCAGCGATGCGCTTCGCACCTTTGGATGTTCGTGGGAGAGCCAAGCGATCAATTGCTCGTCGGAGATAGCCATTTTCTTCTGCGAAGATCCACCTTGGAACAACGGTACGTAAAAAAGATGAAACAGGATTCGGCGAGAATCGGTGCCGTCAAAGGATGATGGAATCCGTTGGGTTGAACAACACCAAAAAGCGATTTTTCGGTTCGCAACGCACGGCTCTCGCGGTCACACCGCAAATCAACGAGTCCCTTCTTCGAACCAAGGGCAAAGCCAACGCCGAAGAGAGACGAGGCCGAACTCAGCGATCAAACCGATAATACCCAAGATCACTAGATAAACGAATACGACATTCATGTTTAGCACCCGGGACTGCATCCGAATCTGATAACCCAGTCCAGCATCGCTAACCACCATTTCCGCAGCAATCAAGAAAATCATGGCAGGGCCGATTTGCATGCGGACACAATCGATCACATTGGGCAAGATCTGCTTCCAAATGACCTCGAAAATGACCTCCATCTCGGACGCTCCAAGCGTGTAGGCTTTGTTGATCGACTCATCGGTGACGTTATCTCGCACCGCTTGATAAATCGACTGGGCCATGGAGAAAAAGATTCCCAAGGCGACCATGGAAGTGAACATCCGTTGGTCTGTCCCAGCTACGGCGAAATAGATTGGCATCATCGCCGTGGGTGGAATCTTGGACAAGAACATGACGATGGGACTGAGAGGGGCCTCAATCCAACGGTACGCACCCATAAGTACCCCGATCACGATCGACGCCGAAACACCAACCCCCAGCCCCACAAACAGCCTCCAAAGAGTCGCTCGCATGTCATTCCAAAACATGGGTGGTTTCGGATTTTCCTCGGTTCCCTGCGGCTGGAAAATCTTTTGGAGACCTTCGTTGAGCTTGGCAAAGGAAGGTATGGTGGTTTGCTTGGGATTGATCCTAGTCTGTCGAGCCGAAAGGAGTTCGTAGCTGACTAGCAGAGCAACGACCCCTCCAATAGCCAGAGCCAGGAACAACCACATGGGTATATCGCGTCGGATCATGCCCGTCTACTTCTCTGTTCGCTTACTTCTTGGGTTGCTCGAGGTACTCTTTGACAAACGTCGTGTCAAAATCTATGACACCTTTCCCGGTACCGAACGACAGCTCGAGCGGAGCCGGGGTCAATCCGTACTCCACACAAAACTTGCTGACCAAAGGCATCGTTTCCTTTTGGAATTTCTCTTCCGTGAACAACCGCACCGCGTCCTTTGGATCGGAATAGAACCTGGTTTGCGTCACAACGGTCTTCATGTCCTCTAGCTCTAGCTTTGCAAATCGAGCGCCGATGCCGACGAGGGTGGCATCGCGTGTCTTTTCATCGTTCATCCGTTGATTCATCGCATAAAAAGTTTCAACGACCGCTTTTGCGAAATCGGATCCACCTTTCTTACCGAGAGAATCTTTACCTACCACCACCATATCGATGATCTCCTCGGGAATCGATTCCGAGCTGAATAGGACATGCGCATCATTGCGGCTGCGGACCGACTGCATCACGAATGGATTCCACACCATAATGGATGGAATCTTTTCATCCTTGCCTTGAAAAGCCTGGGCTGCTTGCTCGGGATCCATTTGGCTGAATGGATAATCCGCTGGATTCTTCCCTAGTTTCTCCAAGCATCGCTCAAAGCAGTATTGAGAGACACTTTTCTCGAGTCCTCGGGTCGGTTTCCCAGCGAGCTCGTCGATGGATTTGATTCCCGCTGTGATGCACGCGTCCGCTCCCGCGCTGGTAGAAGTTGGCATGATCGCCACTGAATTTCGAGATCCCGCAGCACCCAGGATATCGATGTTGGTGATACAAACCGCGTCCGCTTGAGAGTTTCCATACAGGGTGATGCATTGATCGTAGGACGCCAGAAGGAGCTCAATATCGATATTGTATTTCTTCTCGATCGAGCCCATCGCGCCCGCTTTCCCGTCGATCAATCCCACCTCATCGGCAACGCCAAAGATACTCCAAGAGGGATACTCGCTCCATGCGAGGGTGAACTTTGCCGGAGGCGCAGTGGCGCTCGGGCCGCCACCAACAGCACCACTTTTCGCAGGGGGCTTGCTATCGCCGCATCCGATGGTCGCCATGCCGCAGGCGGCCATGCTGATCATGAATGTCGCCACAAGCGATCGACTCGACATAAACGTTTTTCTCATAGAGCAAATTTCCTTTGGTGTAATTACCGTTGGCGGGGTGGACGTATTGAAAATCGAATGAACTTTCAGAGACCTATGCCTCGGGGATTTTGGTCTCTTGGACAGAAGCGTCTTTGTCATTGGACTTGCTTTCCTTCGACAATCCGATGAGTGCATCGAACTCGTCATCGGCGGCCGATTTCTCGGCGTATTCCATGAATTCGTTTTCAGCCCGTTTGGCATCCATACCAGCGAGTTCACGGGAGACACGGGCGTTGGCCGATGCCTTGTTGCGCATATCGCGAAGCCGTTGAAGCTCCTCGGATGTGCGGTCGTTGGAGATTCCGTTGACCATATCTGCGATCTGTTTTTCTTCGGTTGCAGAAAGAATATCTGCGACCGCATCGTGCTTCTCTTCCTTGATTTTTTCTAGCTCTCGCATCAGGGATTGGATTTGATTCTTGTGCCCGGTGACATTCGTCATCAATTGCTTGAGATCCTCTTCAAGCTCGTTAACCCGTGTTTGCTTCTCAGCCAAAGTGCTCGAAAAGTCCTTGAATGCAGCTTGGCACTTCGCGTACTCCGGATCGTTTTTAACAGCATTGACGTCACCGTTGTATTTGTCGACGAGCTGCTTCGCTCTCGCGGCAGCACCCGACTTGAGCTTTTCCAATTTCTGGACGTCTTCCGTCAGCTGTGTCAGCTTGGCTTTTTTGCTCTCTTCTTGAGCGATCATCGCACTGATCGCATCTTTGTATTGATTGAGTCGATTCTTCTTTTCTTGAATAATGCGATCGTAGTTGGCGGAGATAACAGTGGGATTGGCGCTCAAAGCGTCCGCAGCCGCATCTACTTTGCCCGTGAAAAGGTACTTAACCGCTCGAAACAGTCGGCCGAGTGCGTTGAACATTGTATCAATATCTCCTTTAGGAATCGTTTGAAGAAAAGTGCAAAGGTAAGGTTATATTCGTTGTTGGACAGAATGTATTGGGTGGAGGCTGCTGCTCTCAGAAACTACTCTCTGAGATACGATGCCTCGTCACTGGAAGGATCCCATTCTCGCATGCGTTCTTCCGAACGCCGCGCCGATTGTAAAGATTGTTCTAAATCTTTCTGGAGAGTATCCATATCTCGTTCTTGCTCCTGCTCCACAAATTGTCGGAACGTGGCGACCGCAGACCGCAGATGCTCGACACTTTCTTTGGACTCGTTGAGGCAGCCTTCGCGTTGCTCAAGCACCTTTTGTTTTTCATCACCCATCAAGCGAGTGGCGAGTTGGGCAAGCCGGTGGGCTTGTTCAAGCTGTTCCGTCGCAGCCCAAAACAGCTGTCTGGCTTGCTTGACGATCTCCATACTTCGTATTTGTATCCCGGGTGTTTGCGCGATCTTCTCTAATTCAGCACGATTGGTTCGCAGCAACATCAGATAGTCACGCGGTCGCTGATCACGGTCTGCGTAAAGTTTTTGGTCGAGTTCATCGAGTTTCTTTTCCTCCTCCCGAAGCCGTGACTCGATCTGTTCTCGCATCGCTTTTTCGGTGATCGAATCGAGTTGAAAAATAAATCGTGTCGCAAACCAACCTATCCCCACCATCACACCGACCAAGCCGATCAAATTCAGAGTCGCAACGTTGCCTAATGCCCACGACAATAACCAAGCCGTCACGCCTCCGGCTATAGGTAAAACTACCGAGGGGGCAACGAATATTTCATTGAGGATCCGCTTGCGAAGATCGTCCAATCCAGGCTCCTATGATCGCGATCGGTCTAGTTCCATCAACTCGGTCAATGGAACAACTATCGAAACAATGGGTCGGTGAAAAAGATTAAAGGTGAAAAGGCTTAAAAGGGTTGCTGCCCAACGACAAATGTGACGCTTGTTTGACCAGTGATTTCCCCTGGCACCACTCGCATGCGTTCGCGAGTGATCCCTAAACTGAGCAAGTACATCAAGGCAGCCTCTCCTCGCTTGGTTGCTAACTCCAAATTGGCTTGCCTGTCTCCATTTTGAGATGCATTACCCCGAATCATGAGATAGTACTGCGGCCAAGCTTGCAACTTCTGAAAAAGATCGTCCAAGATGCGTTTGCTTTGCTCTGACAAATTTGCGCTCCCCCGGAGAAAGACCAACTCCGGGACATTCAGTGTCCCCACCGTAGTCAATTTGCTCCACTCAGCATCGCTCAATGATTTCAATTGCGTCTCTTCTCGGATCGATTCCGAAGCCAAACCGGGGTGGAAGTTTCGGGATTGCAGGTTCTCGAGCGGGCGATCAAAGAAGTAACGGTTGAAGCGACCCTCACTTGCGCTTGCATCGACCGAACCCGCCTTGACCAATACATTTGAGATGCGAGCTAGGATGTCCTCGATATGGACCACCGCTCCTGCTCGCTTACCAAAATGGGCGAAGTTCTCTTGCGTGTTCTTCCATTGAATGCCTTCCACCAAACGCTTAGCCTGTGCCGCCGTCAATTCCGATTTAGTCCGCTTAGCATCATCCAACAATAATTTGACCAACGCGTCGGGCTCGCGATAGGAATAGAGGGCGGTAAAGTAAGCCTCAAGCACCGATTCGACCACCGGGCCATTCTTCAGCAAGAAATCGCGACTGACCACCAGCGTGTCGACAATGTAACCAGTAAACCTAGAACTATCGACTAATACACCTAACTGATCGTTCGCGAGTATCTGACTGATGTAGGGTTCCCACGTTACATAGACATCACTCGTGGTTGGGGACGCTGCGCGGTATCGCGCCATCAACGCCTCGGGGGAATCCACTTTGATGATCGAATCGGTATGCACATTGGACAACCCAAAGTCCTGCATTACGACCCTCGCCAGTGTCTCGCTGGGAGAATCTCCGACGAGAACAAATCGAACATCGGCGTTATTAAGCCGATCAACGTCGGAATACTTTTGCTTGTACGCGACCATCGCATCGGCACCTCGAGTCTCATCGAGGATGGCAACAATGGTTGCCGCAGGATAATCCAACTTAGAAAAAGTTTGGATCAATGCATCGGCGGGGAACGCCGCGAACTGCAACTCCCCTTTCTCAATCGCCTTGGCTCGCTTCGCATAGTTGGCCCCATCGTCGACATTGGTAATGCGAATACCTCGATCGGCAAGTTGCTTTCGAAACTCTTCGCTCCGCAAGACGGCGTAACCGGAAAAACTATCCAGCCCCAAACTCAGTTCGGCCCGATATCGACTGGTACCGGTTGTCGCTGCAATCTGCTGGTCCGCTTGCTGCTTGACCAACTCCTTTTGCTGCTGGTCCTTCATCGGAGCGATGACCAGTTTCCAAATCGAAACGCCAATGGCCAATACAATCAGCCAAATGACGGCAGCAAGAACTATTTTGCCTTTGGACACGATGGGTATGAGCGACGTTTTCGAAGGAGTGTTGGACCGGATCCCGCCACCGCTGGTGCGGACTTGCACTTCGGTGTGGACTCGCAGTGCGAGCGTCATGGCCGAGAATTTTACGACTCATGGCGCAGAGCGAGGCTTCCGGAAGGCAATATAGTACCATTTTGTGACAAAACCTCAGCATGAAATCAGGAGTTCACCATGGATTGGAGCCTTTCCAACCTCGAAAAAATTCCCCGTATCCATGAAGTTCCGCTCCTGGCTAAACGCCCCACCGAAGCCCATAAAGGAATGTTTGGCCATGCCCTCTTGGTTGGGGGGAAGCCCGGTATGACCGGAGCGATCTCGATTGCCGGCCAACTAGCGCTCCGCTCGGGCGCAGGTTTGGTTACGGTCGCTGTTCCTGGAAACGTCCAAGCCTGTGTCGCCGCCGGGAACCCGTGCCTCATGACCTTAGGACTTCCCGAATCCTCAGACGGATCATTGGCCGGTCACGCTTGCACCTTGATTCTAGCTCGAAACCACCCCGGCACCTTTCTCGCCGTAGGCCCCGGACTCGGCCGCTCCTCGCTGACCGATGCCATGATCGAAACACTTTATCACCAGTGGATGGAAACGGCGGTTATCGATGCCGATGGGCTGAATGCGCTTTCGGATTCAGAGTCCTGGAAAAAGGCTTGCCAGGAGTCGATGCGTACCCAACAGCCCTCGGCAACGGCAAACCAACAAGCCGCAGTCACTACCGCTCGTCGCATCCTCACTCCCCACCCTGGCGAATGGGAACGCCTGTGCGGTGTCGCCACCGATCAACCATTGCTACAACGCGCCGCGGCGGTGCAAATCGCTGCAAGCCTCGGTCTGGTGGTCGTCCTTAAAGGACACCATACCTTGGTTACCGATGGTCATCAAATGTACGAAAACCGAACCGGCAACCCTAGCCTCGCTGTGGGTGGCAGCGGAGACGCACTAACTGGAATCATCGTTGCAATGCTCTGCCAAGGCTTACCGCCTTTGGATGCTTCGATCCTCGGCGTTTATTTGCATGGGTTGGCCGCTGACATCGCCCACAAAACCCTGGGAACCCCAAGCACCCTCGCGACCGATTTACTCGTATCGATTCCAGTAGCGTTCCGAAGTCTCGAAACCATGAACAAGCATTAAAAAAAGGGCATTGAACCGAACAGGGCCTGGCAAACTTGAAATTCAACGCGTGCAAAATAAAGCGTCCGGACTCATTGATCCCACGCATCTTCAAACAGTCGCGACCCGATACGAACCATCGTCGACCCGTGCTCGATGGCGATCTCAAAGTCGTCGCTCATTCCCATCGAAAGCTCCGGAAGCTCGAGCGAAAACTGCTCACACCAGACATCCCGCATTTTTCGCAACGACTCAAACTCGCGGTGGACCTGATCCGCAGGGGCATGGAGTGTGCTCATCCCCATGATCCCCCGAATCTTGAAAAGTGATTGCATCTCCATGGAATCGACGTAGCGAGATAGTAGCCTCGTTGCATTCTGACGGGACAATCCTGTCTTGGTGCTATCTTCCGTCGCATTGATCTCCAACAACGCCTCGAGGGGGCGGGTCATTCCCTTCGCATCGAGAGCAATCTGCTCCATCAATCGCTCAGAATCCAGCGAATGAAGCATCGCCAGCAGTGGCAACGTTCTTTTTACTTTGTTTCTCTGCAAATGCCCTATCAAATGCCACCGGATGTCAGGAGAAAGCTGACCCGCCTTTTCCCATAGCGATTGCGGACGACTCTCCCCCAAATCCAAACATCCAGCCTCAGCTAAATACCTCGCCTGCTCGCTTCCTACATATTTCGTAACCCCTACGATACGCACGGAGGAAGCCGGACGCCCCGACCGCTGGGCCGCCGACCAGACACGTTCGCAAACTTCTCTAAAATTCTTGCGGATTTGAGGCCCGGAGGCCGATTTTGCAGTCATCTTCGTTTTGGAATTAAATGTTTTCGCAATCCGATTGCATTTACAAGCTGAATCAGTACGATAATCGGGCGGTCGTCGATGTGTTAGCCCCAGTGAAATGGGGGTTACGAATCGCTGCTCGTTGAGTCGGCTTACGTTGTCTCGATTGGAATTGGTCGTGATCGAAATGAGCCCCAATCGTAGTCCCTCAACCCCTTTTGTGAAACGATCGGATTAGGTTCCATGGGCCCGTGGAAGGATCGGCTTGGTATCTTCGCTTCGGTAGCATGTGCGATCCACTGCGCAGTCACTCCATTTCTAATCGCCAGCCTGCCTGCGCTGAAGCTCACCGAGTGGATGGCAAGCCCCCTGTTCCACCAAATCGCAGCGGTCGCCTGTTCCGTGCTGGTCGCGATTGCCATTTGGCCGAGCTTTGCCCGATTTCGTGATTACCGAATTCTCGGGCTCTCCACCGCAGGATTGAGTTTCATCATCGCGTCTGCATTCCTGCTACCCGATGCTTGCTGCTCCAATGCAGCTCAGTGTTCCGAAGATCATTGCGAAGAAACGTCTGCCGTAGCCGGCAATATTCACAATCACTCCCAAGACCATTCTCATGCCGATCACACGCATGGGGACACGGCAGTTTCTGCCCCGAGCCCTGAATTAGCGACCGCCTCCTTTGCCGCGCCGATTCAATTCGCCGCAACTTGGCTCCAGCCCTGGATGACACCTATCGGCGGACTATTACTAATCATCGCTCACGGCGTGAATTTGCGCCGGCGAACGCAGTGCTCCCTGAAATGCTGCTCGGCAGAGGAATCGGTCGAGGATCCGAACAACTCGCACAGCCTCCTCGAGCCACGAGTTAGCTCCTTGGAAACCTCGCGAGAGCTCGCAAAGGCTTCCTAAATCCTCTGGACTCGCGATCGCACCCGTCAGGCCACGCTCGTCGTGGCAGTCATCGAAAAGATATCGATTAGGCGTGCTCTTCAATGACGAGCGCGAGCAACGTCCACTGCGGTTTTTGTACGGGGTTTTTGTACGGGGTTTCTATACGGGGCCTACCGCGAAGACTTGCGTTTCACGCGATTCCATCGAGGGCGTTTCACCTCCGTCCACGCTCCTTCGCTCGCAGGCTCCCGCTGGAGAGCAAACGAATCAGGTGCTTGCCCAAGGATGGGTGACTCTCGAAATACCGGGACCGAGGCAGGAGCCCCCTTGCTTACCACAGGTTCCGAAAGAGGGTCACGCTCAAGAAGGCGATTGATCCGATGTTCAATCTCGGTGAGCAACTCCCCCTCACCCTTGGTGACAAACGAAAACGCGATCCCTGACCGCCCCATCCGCCCCGTTCGCCCAACTCGGTGCACATAATCATCGCAATCGGACGGAAGGTCATAATTGATGATGTGGCTGATCGATGAAACGTCGATCCCTCGACCGACTACGTCCGTTGCTACGAGGATGTCGAGATTCCCTTCGCGAAGAGCTCGGAACACCGCGTCCCGCTGCGACTGATTCATATCTCCATGAATCGCACCGAGACGAATGTTGCTTTCCCCCTTCTTCTGGAAATGCTTCTCCAAGCGATTATGCAGTTTCGCCGTTCCTATTTTTGTACGGCAGAAGATGATCGCTTGCGGTGGTTTCTCGCGATCGAGGAGCTCCAACAACACGCTGGTCTTGTTTTCCGGCGCGACGGTGAGGAACCGCTGTTCGATGGTTTCCACGGAAACATCTTTGTCCGAGCAATCAATGATCTTTGGCTCGAACTGGTAGCGATTGGCTAGTTCACGAATGCGTTCGTCGAGTGTGGCGCTCAGGAGCAAGGTTTGCCGGTTTTCGGGACACCTTCGCAATATCCGTTCAATACTCGGACGGAATCCTATGTCGAGCATCCGGTCCGCTTCGTCGAGCACGACGCACCACAGTTTGTCCAATCGCAACGAGCCCCGCTCAATGTGGTCAATGACCCGCCCCGGGGTGCCGACTACCACCTGAACGCCCTTGGCCAAGGCTGACAGCTGTCGACGCATGTGCTTGCCACCGGAGATCTCGAGCACCTCGGTCGGGCATCCTTCCGCCAACTTGACGAACTCACCATGAACCTGAGCCGCCAACTCTCGAGTAGGGACCAGTACCAACGCCTGTGGCAATGGATACTTAGAGAGAGGCTCCAACTGTTCTAGGATCGGAATCGCGAACGAAGCGGTCTTTCCTGTCCCCGTGCGAGCTTGACCGAGGATATCGTATCCCTCGAGCGCATAGGGAATTACGCCAGCTTGGATGGGACTGGGCTTGGTCCATCCCATCTTTGCCAAGGCCCTCATCATGATGGGTGATAAGTTAAGGTCCGAGAAATGCTCGGGGGCGGGATGGTTCATGGAAGCCTATTTGGGGGATGGTTTCATCATCGATCATGTTACGATACCCTCTCGACCCTCACTTCATCAATCCAAAGATGCAACTTTGACATGGAATTCATCCCAATCGATTTCTCTCCCGAACACCAAATCTGGGCTCGCGAGTCCATTTCTCGCCTCGAGCTAGGCCTGGAGTCCGCCGCCGAAAGCGATTCGTCAAGCCAACGGCAGTTTGAACTGCCACCTCCCGACGAACCGATCGCATCATTGCTCTTTGCGGAATTGCTGCTAGCCAGGCCCGATCTCCTCGAGCGACTTGGGGGCAAGGGGACCATTGGTAATGGCGCTGAAGGTAATGGCGCTGAAGACCACGAGATAGCTGGTAGCGAACGGGTCAAGGCGATCGCCGAACAAACGCTTAGCCTAATCGCTCAATGGTTTGTCGATTTAATCCGCTCGGCATCGATCACTTTCGACGAACAAGGAAATCGGTTGATCCAACTGATCACCGCCCAAAAAGCATCCACCCTCTTCATCATGTTTTTAGGGAAAGGGTTTCGGCATTGCGAAGGTCGGCTTTTACAAGCGATTCTTTCCTGCTGCGAATCGAAGGCGGTCCGAGTCGGAGTCGACCTTTTGGTCGCAAATCCCCCTGGCGATTGGACCGATACCTCCTTAGCGATTACGGCATTGGTGCAAACCGACAAATGGAATGTCTCTGACGTCTTCCCTAGGTTGCTCGATTCAACCAATCCTGCGGTTCTTTCACCCGCGCTGGATCTTGCAAACCTCTTGGTCCGCGAGCGAGGAGCAAACCCACACCCAGCCGCTAGCCGATTTGACTCTTTGCTGACCCTCTTGGGTGGAGTAATCCAACAACTGGCATCGATGGAAGAAAACCCTAGACGCTTTTCCAATTCCGTAGCTGAGATCCAGCGAATCCTCTTCAACAGTGTTTCGCTGGTTGTTTCCCTTTGCGATTTCTTTGCCCTTAGCGGAGACTCGCGAGCTATTGGAAAGCTGACCCAAGCGCTCGACTTAAGCCATCGAAGGATCAAGGTCGAGGCGGCGTTCGCGCTGGCAAAACTCGGGGAGGAAAGGGCTCGTGACTTATTGCTTGAAATGGTCTCAGACGATGCGTCCCGACCAAGAATCATCGCCTATGCACAGGAACTCGGAATCGAAGCACGGATCGATCCTCAATGGCTCTCGTCGCTCGCTAAAGCTAAATCGGACCTAGCCATTTGGCTGAGCCAACCGGATCAATTCTCAATCCCTCCCCATCACTTGGAATTGGTTGAACAACGAACCTTGGTATGGCCTGGCTTCGAAGGGCCACAAGAGTGTTTTCTGATCCGTTTTGAATACTACCTTGGTGAAACGACTCACTCCAATATTGGATTCTCCGGTCCTTTCAGCCAAGCTTTCTCGCTGGATCTCAACCACCTGTCACCCGATCGATGCTTTGAGATCTTTCTCGCGCACGATGTCGAAGACCCCTCGGAAGCCCGTTACCGCTGGGACCGTGTCCCGACCTTTGCGTCCCGTGAGGCAAACCGACTGATGGAGGAATTGAGCGGACAAGGCTTCCAGGAGATCCAAGGCCTCGCCTACTGCGAGTTTCTCGGGCATCGCGCAGTGCTGTGTGCGGCAGTAGACTCCCAAGGCGTTCCACAAGTGATCGCTTGGGACGGGGAAATGACTCTTTCCGCAACGCCTTCACCGTCGGCCGTGGATTTACTCCACCTGCAGTGGAAAGGCTACCACTGCATGGATGCGCTCACTCTGGAGTAGCAACGGGAAGTCTTTATCCGATAACTCTTTATCGGATCGCTTCCAATCGGATCGGCAACGATGACGGACGATTGGCTACTCCTCTGCCGTTCCACCCGAGCCTTCACGCATCCCACCCATGATGTACCACAACTTGCTCTCCATCGAGTAGGGGACCAAGCTCACCGAATTGTCGCAGCGGGACATGTGAAGTCCAGATCCGTGCAAGCTGTGAAATTTACGCCCCTCGCCATATTGAGTTGCCTGCAGCCACTCCACACTGCTTGAGGGATTAGGAATCATGAATCGAGTGATCATGCCGGCATTGGAAACCCACCAGAACGAAAACTGTCGGCTCGTATTGGTTTTAGGTTTCCGCCATGTCCCAGTCACTTCTCCGTAAAAAAAGGTATTGGAAGCGCCATCGGCAACATCGCGCAGTCGGGTGCTACTGCGAACGCGACACCATCCCATCAAATCGTCACAGGTCACTCCCTCTGCTCCTAAATTTGCCCCAGCAGGCGCAGGAGGATCTAGCGCTGCAGAGCCCGTCAAACCAGAACGGCCCGCACAGCCGAGATAGTTTGTCTTTCCCACCGTTCGATGCCAATCTGCGAATGGGGTCGACTCATAGTAATAGCTATGCGCTGGCAGCGAAGAAGCGGAATTGGTGTACGCAAATTGAAAGAGGATCGAATACTCGAGGCCTTGATCGGAGATATCCGATGGGCATAGAAAAATGGGGATGTTATTTTGTGATGAACTCCACGCGGATGCTTGTGCAGGTGGTGAAACCCCGTAATCGTTATTCCACCAGTAAACGTTCCTAATCTGGCGCTCCGAACCGGTCTCAGCTCCGACGCCATTCACATCGGGGTTGAGATTCAACTCGGTCTCAAAGACCTGAAACAGTGGCAGCAACTCGATGTAAGGGAGGATATGCACCAAATGCCCGATACCGGTATGCTGATTCCATTCAACCGCTAGCGGAGCGGATGGATAAGCACCTTGAAAGGGAGTTTCACGCGGTCCAGGGGTCATTATCCCGGATGGCAATCGCTTGAAGGCGCTTTCGAAATTCATGGTGGCAAGCCCGATTTCGCGCAGATTCTTCGAGCATGTCATTCGGCGGGCCGACTCTCTTGCTGCTTGAACTGCCGGCAACAACAACCCCACCATCACCCCGATGATTGCGAGAACCACCAAGAGTTCCACAAGCGTAAAGCCCTGATATCTCCGTCGTATGGAACTTCGCCGTATAGAACTTCGCCGTCGAATCGCATGCTCACCCATGCAGCACCCCCCACGCACAGCAACACCTGGAAAAGACCGGACGCTCAAACCACTTCTCAAAATCGTCTTCGCTCCCGAAACACTGCCTCTATTCTAATAGATCGGTGGTCGCTGAGATGCCATTTGCCTCCCGGCATTGGAAACAGGGGAAAAAAGAAACAGGAAAATAGGAAAGGGCATCGATTTCTCGACACCCTTTTCTCGTGTTTTTACGCTGAAGGCTTGCGAACAAGGCTTCGCTGATTTGGTCACGTGTTATTCAACAGGATCCTGAATCTTGTTGTTGGAAGCGGTCTCTGAAGTCGTACCGTCCGCGTTGGTTACGGTCGTGGTACCGGAGGGTGGCTTCGCCGCTGGATTCGCGGACTGACTTGCACCCTTAGGCGAGTCCCCTCCACAACCTGCCGCGAACGCTAACAACCCAACAACCATGCAGGAACGAAGAATCATCATGTGTCGAGTTTCCTTTACTCTAGAATGTCACCGACTTGACCGTCACGCATACCGCTCATGATATACCAGAGGCGGCCTTCGAGCGAGAACGGAACAATCGAAACCGAGTTGTCCAAGCGGGACATGTGCAAGCCAGAACCGTGAAGGCTGTGGAACTTGCGGCCTTCGCCGTACTGAGTCGCTCGAATCCACTCGGCACCACTAGCTGGGTTTGGAACCATGAACCGTGTGATCATGCCGGCATTGGAAACCCACCAGAAAGAAAACTGACGGCTCGTGTTGGTACTTGGCTTACGCCAGGTTCCGGTGACTTCGCCGAAGAAAAACGTTAGAGAGGTTCCGTCCGTCACATCGCGAAGACGGGTCTTGCTGCGGACTTGGCACCAGCCAATCAAGTCGTCACAGGTGATACCAACGGCTCCCAAATTAGCACCGAAAGGTGCTGCTGGGTCCAACGCTGTCGAACCAGTCTTGCCAGAGCGACCTGCACAACCAAGGTAGTTGGCCTTACCAACCGTTCGGTGCCAATCAGCAAATGCCGACGACTCGTAGTAGTAGGTGTGGCCTGGCGGATTTGCTGCCGCGGTTGTGAACGCAAACTGGAACAAAATCGAGTACTCGAGACCTTGGTCTGCGATGTCCGATGGGCACAAGAAAATTGGAATGTTGTTCTGTGCCGTGGTCCATGCAGATGGACGGGCTGGTGGGGATACACCGTAGTCGTTGTTCCACCAGTAGACGTTGCGAAGTTGTTGATCCGAACCCGACGCAGCACCAACACCGTCTGTGTCTGGGTTCAAGTTCATTTCCGCTTCAAAAACTTGCGACAGTTGACGCAGTTCCAGGTACGGAAGGATGTGGACCAAGTGACCGATACCGTTGTGTTGGTTCCACTCGATTCCGAGGGGAGCACTTGGCATCAACGGATTGCGGATAGGGGTCATCAGCCCAGGAGGAAGACGCTTGAAAGCGCTTTCAAAATTCAATGTTGCCAATCCGATTTCTCGGACGTTCTTCGAACATGTCATACGGCGAGCTGCTTCGCGAGCCGACTGCACAGCAGGAAGAAGCAACCCAACCAAAATGCCAATGATGGCGATAACTACCAACAACTCGACCAGGGTAAAACCCGGGCGTCGAGCAAGTGCACGCTTCGTCATAACAAAACCCTTCGACAGAAAAACAAATAAATGAAAAAAACAATTCCTGAGTCAGGGACGATCTCAGTGGCGCGGCACTACTTCAAGGGAGGCAAGTAGTTGTCCGCTTCTGCCGCTTTGAGCCAACTCGCCCAGTCGCGGCAGACTCGGGAAGTCGGGTGTGTGTGTTGGGTGCGCAAAACTAACCTTCCCCTAGTAAAACGAAGGGCGTTGAAATGTCAATCAATTTTCTATTGATCGTGGAACACTCAAATTTGCGTTGTCAACCCCACAGCTATCACAAATGTAATGAGAAATTCTCATGAATTTACAGCGCAGCCACCACAATATAACGGCAATTTAACCAACTAGAAACGACGAACTTCTATGACCAAAAAAATTCGAAAAAAATACTGAACCCCAAGAAAACACCTGGGAATATTAGCCTTTCGTTATCTCAACTGCGATCCATGCAAAACAGGGATGTGATGCAGTTAAGGGGTGGGGATTCATCCTTGCCAGATTTACTTTCGGTCGAAATAAGCTTCCCGAATTTCGGTCTCCATCGTTGCGGATTCGGACATCGCTGATTGGAAGTTCGACTTGCTCAACGAGTAGAGCAGCGTTTCTTCAAGAGGCCAAACGGTCGCATTGCGAGGCTGTCCGGTAAGGAGCGCCATCTCTCCAAAGAAATCACCCGGACCTAGTTGAACGAGCTCCGTATCGGAACCACCGCGACGAACAGATACTCTTCCCTCGCGGATCAAAAAGAATCGATCGCCAGGATCGTTCTCGCGAATAATAGGGACTCCAACACTTGCGGACTCGATGAGCAACTCATCCGCGATACGGGTTAACGTTCGAGGAGTAACCCGCTCAAACACTTTGCATTTGGCCAGCATTTGGGTAATGATCGCGGCCTCTTTGACCAACGCATCGCTGCGAATAGAACCATCCACCAAGGTGACGATACGATCGGCAACGTCGAGAATCCGATTGTCGTGCGTGACGATCAAAATCGTCGTTCCCATTTCCTTGGCTTGACGCTGTAACAAATCAACGACGGTTCGACCACTTTGTTCATCGAGCGCTGCAGTAGGCTCATCCGCCAATACTAGTTTAGGTTGATGAACGAGGCCTCGTGCTATGGCGACTCGTTGCTTTTGCCCTCCCGATAACTGCTTCGGCTTGTGATGCATGCGATGCCCTAATCCAACTTGGTCCAGCATCGATTCAGCAGCGCGATTGTGTCCCGCTACATCCATATCAGGTCGACACAGCTCAAGCGACATTCGAACATTCTGGGTGGCCGAGAGTGACTCGAACAAATTGTGGGACTGGAAGATAAAACCGACGTCCCTGCGAAACCGCTCCAACAGCGGGCGACTGGCCCCATGCAAACGCTCCCCGAGTACACACAATTCTCCTTGTTGCACGCTGCGCAGGGCACCGATCAACGTCAGCAAGGTGGTTTTCCCCGATCCGCTCGGACCGGTCATGATGATTATTTCTCCCGGGTAAACCGTGAGGTTATTGTCGAATAGTACCTGCTTCTTCAATTCCCCCGTACCGAAATAATACTGCAAGTTCGTTGCTTGGATGGAAGGACGCTCCCCTTCGCGGACCCGCGATCGAGTTTGCGGGTCGAATTGCGTTGCCCGAGGAAGGGATGTCGAGAGCATCTTTTTTAGCGCCTGGATCGAATAAATCTGGAATAATAGGGGAGCCAATCAGTGCCGGCCACTGTTACCACCCAGTGTTCCGAGCGGTTCATCTGCGTCACGTATCGTATCGCATGTGATCCGCAGCTAACTCGTAACCGCGGCCAACTCTTTCCCACGAACAGCGCAAGCTCGAAACACCGCTCAATCCCCTAAAGTCTATGCGATATTCTAAGCTCATTTTATTGTTCGCGGACTTGGCCAAGAGCCTTCCTTCGTCCCCGTTCGTTTCCGCATCCCATTGGGGCGTAATCGTATTGTTTGCATCAACCATCATTCCCGGATGCAACAGCACTACCGACGACACCCATCCATCCTCGCTAACCCGTTGGCCGAATGATATCGAACGTACTAGCTCGCCCAATCACGGACACGAGGGGGCATTGCAACTGGTCCATTTTCGACGGCCGTCAGATTCACCCCGAACCGCTTCACGCTCTCCAGAACAGCCCCCCAATGAGCCCAAAGCAAGCGTCAATGTGATTACGCCACCCGAAAGTGCAACCATTCAGATTTCGGCCCAAGGCCGATTGCAACCGCTGGGTGGGATCGTGCCATTGTCATCCCTACCTGGGGACCGCATCGCATCGGTCGACGTCGAAGTAGGACAATCCATCCAAGCCGGGGATCGATTGATCACTTTGGAAAGCGAGCAAGCCAAACGATTGGAGATCGACGGAGTGTCCTTGAAGATTGCCGATGTTCGAGCCCAGCATCAAACCCAACTTCGGGACGCTGAACTCGCAGTTGCCACATCCCAGGCCAAACAAGTCGCCGCGAACCAACAGCGAACTCAAGCGATCGCGGCGGCAGCTCGCGTCCAAGAGCAACAGGGATGGATCGCCTCGCTCGAACGCCATGTCCAAACCCTCGAGCGGCTTCGTGACGATCCACTTACAAAAGCTGCTATCGGCAGCCTAGAGCTTGATAGTAAACGCAATGAACTCCGAGCCTCAGTGCAATCCCTTGCTCAAGCCGAACTGACCTCAAAACACGCCATTGAAGCGAGCGAACTGGCGATACAGCAAGCTACCGAACTCAATCGCAACGCCACCGCTTCGCGCGAAGCATTGCTCGCGGCCAATCCAGTAGCAACCCTCGAGAAACAGATCGAACTTCTCCAAATCCAACTGAAGCAATCGTCCATTTACTCACCCCTAAACGGGACTGTCCTACAAATCGTGGGCTCCTTAGGGGAACGTACCGCAACCATGCCACTGATCCAAGTCGCCGATCTATCCAAGATGGCATGCGTTGCCGAAATCCACGAAGCTGACATCGCCAATGTCACTCCCGGCCAGCGGGTCGAAATGAAATCTGCCGCGTTAGCTCGCCCCATCCACGGCAAAGTGATTCGGATCGATCGCTCCATCGGTAGCGCCCAAATGCGATCACCAAACCCCCTCAGTCGATCGGACTTTCGTTCTGTACCTGTTTGGATCGAAATCGACTCGGCAGATACACCACTGGCAAGCGAACGACTACAGCTTCAAGTCGACACCATCATCTTCGCCAACGCAGCACGCAACAAGCTGGATTCTTCACGTAGCGTGCGCTAGTAGGGGGTCATGCTGCAACCCATCGGCGTCGCTATGACTGCTGAAGTAGTGACTTCTGAACTAGTATCGACAGAAACATACCGGTCGGGGAACCTCAATAGGTTTCAGCATCTGCATCCGAACAGTCGTCGCAGCCTACATTGACTTAATTGCACCCGTCGATGAAGCCAATCCATTTTCCTGGGAAGGTGTCCGATAGATTGGAATGCAAATCGAGGTGGTGCATTCGCTCGCTATACCAACCAGCACCGGCTGGCGATAGTATTGGCTCATTGCGATAAGGTTCTTCCCGAAACCACAATCGGTTCAATTGAGTGATTCGCATGGCGTGAAGTTGATGTCCGTAGCACTTGCGATTGTCCTGCGCAAACCGCAGTATCCCACCCATACCCTCCAACAGTTGAACCGGACGGCCTCCAGGTCTTACGTTCGACTTGTTATAGGTTCTCGCAATCGGCATCCAGTGCTGTCTCCATGGCCCCAACGGACTCGAAGCATGGAACAACTTAAGCCAATACGATTTCCATGCGGCGAACATCCACCAACGACTACGGTGCTGAATGATCGATGCATCCATCAAGGCACCCCGGGCCAATGTAGCGCATCGCTCCCACCGAAGAGGGAACTCAACCGCTCGGTATAAATTCACTTGCCGGATCGATTTGCTTTCCGGCATCATGAAAATCTCACCACCATGTTCGAAGACAAATGGGTATGAAAGATGGTGTGACTCTTTGAGTGCAACACCGAGCACATCCCATTGTTTCAAATCGTGACTCGTCGCTACGGCGATGACCGCATTTTTTTGATTTCGAACCAATAGTTCAAAAAAAAGATACCATCGGTCATTCATGTAGACTGCAAACGGATCTGATGCCCCATATCCATTCCATGGCTTCAACGATGCTCGATGAAATAGAGGATCGGGAGAAACGTTCCGTTGCAAATCATCCACCGAATCGCCAAATGACAGTCCGATTAACCACGCTTTATCAAAAGGATCCAGAACCATGTCGGGTATCAAAGGCTAGTAAATTGGTGAATACCCTTGCAAAGCAAGCGAAGCGTAAAGCTATCGCGAGGAACATATCATTCCGCCGGTGGTAATGAGACCCCTTGCCGGAAGATAAAATATACTGCACCACACATGCACAGAGCAGCCCACAAGAAATCCCAACGCAGCGATTGCTTCATATAAACCACCATGAATGGAACAAAGACACACAGGGTGATCATTTCCTGAATGATCTTCAACTGAGGCAGTGATCATAAAGAACTCCCTATCCTATTCGCTGGCACTTGGATCAAGTACTCGAACAACGCTATGCACCAACTGATCATAGCCGCAATCAGCCATGGCTTATCCTTGAGATCCTTGAGATGGCCGTACCGGGCAAAGGTCATGAAGATGTTGGATGCTATCAGCATCAAGACGGTCTTTAGAATGATTGCCATTTGCGATCTACCCGATAAAAAAGGAGGAATGATGCGAGTTCCTACAGCCCCCGCACAATGTCGACTGCAAAAGGTCAACGGCGGGCCAAGCCAGGTTCTAATTGTTTCTAGGTTCTAATAGTTTCTCGAGAACGACTCGGGCAATATCGATTTGCAACGCTGCCGCTGTCGCTCGCCACCCGGGAACCGCATTGACCTCAAGCACCAAATCGCGGCCATCCTCGGTGGTCAAAATATCGACCCCTGCCATCCACGCATCGATGCTGCGACAAGCGCGAAATGCAATCGCCACTTGCTCAAACGTCGGCTCGTGTTCGATTGCTGTCCCACCTCGTGAAACATTGCTTCGCCAATCCAATGGATTCTGCCGCTTGACGCAAAACACAGCATCTCCGATCACAAGCAATCGCAAGTCATATCCTGGACTGGCAAGAAATTCCTGGATGTAGATAACCGCCTGCAATTGCTCGAGCGTGCTAAACACGCGCCACGCCATATCTGGATCTTGAACCCGAACTATCCCTCGCCCTTCGCCTCCGAATAGCGGCTTAACCACGCAGTCCTTTCCCAGGCTCTCCCAGGCAGCCATGGCGGCATCTCGATGTTGGCAACACACCGTTTTCGGAATTTCTAAGCCTGCTTGGCGAAGGAAGTCCAACGTCAACCATTTGTCGATGGCGATCTCAAGCGTTCGCGGCGGATTGACGACTCGCACTCCACTGGATCTAGCGATATGCAGCGCGTTCATCCGAAAAACAGTTTGCTCCAAGGATCCCAGCGGCATCGTACGAACGAGCAGCGCATCGAGCGATCGATCCTTGTCAAGCTCTAGGACCGACGAAACACCTCCGCGGTAGGCCACCCGCAAGTCTGAATACGAGAAGGGTGCTAACTCCACCGGTCGATCCCAATGGTCCAATTGGGATGCACGAACCAAGTCCCGAAAGTACCAGCTTTCGGCAGATCCGAGCACGCCTATGCGAAACCGATTTGGGTTCACCGATTGCTCAGGATTCAATGCATGGATTCCATCAACTCCGCTCTTGGAAGGCGTCATGGCCCCGCCAACTCGCCAAACGATTCCTGAAGCACCTCAGGATTGAACTTGCCGTATCGAAAAGATCGGCCAGATTTCAAGTTGACAAAAGTAACCATCGCGGGTGCAAACAGCCCCGGATCCACCTTGTAGAAATCATAATCATAGGCCTTAAACGTTTTGGCAAACGGTTGCCCATAATCTGAAGAAGTCGCACTGGGCACTTTCGGGCCGACCTCCTGGATACTGCTGTCATCGCAGGAAACCCAAAGCGTAACATGCCCCCCGTAGAGGATGGCATCATTCGTTCGGCCGATCCCCTTGACGAAATCCACCGCTATGGGCGGCATCGGAGCTGTTCCATGACCCGATACAATGCTCTTCAAATCAAACCCCAATTCAAAGAGCTTGTGCATCGACGTCTCCACCGACCTTGCGACGACTTGAATTACACCGGCGACACTCCGTGTCGGAGCAACGCACAAGGTGACTTGATCCAATCTCACTCGACAAGCATCCGCGACGGAATGAAGCACCGACGGTGGTGGGAGGTCTTCGCACTCCAACACCCCGATGGCACAGTTAGATTCATCCTGGATCGCAAGAGCATCAAGGACCGCTTCGTTACCCCGTTTGGCCCGCATCGGACCAGAACCCATCGCAAAAAACGAATCGATCGCAAGCTTCCACCCCGCATACTGCGATCCCATGCATGCATTGCAAGGATCATCCGTTGAAACCATCACAAGGGGACTCGGCCAAATCCCCCGATCGGCAGGTGCCAATTCCACCGCAGCGCGATTTCCGAGACAGATCTTTGCCAGAAGCAATCCAGCTTCGATACCGCCATAGGTACGGCAACCAAAATCGAGGATGCGACCACCTTCTTCAAGGCAATGACATTCGATGCGTAACGACCGGAGTTCGTGTTCCGCGAGCTGGACGAGTGGCTGGGTTGCAATGTTGAGATTCATAAACTCCTAGGCTACCAAAATCGCACACAAGCGGAATGGCAGCGCGAACCCAATTCGGAAGAGGTATGGCACCGCCACATTCGGGCAGCCAGGATTTAGCTCGATCGATTTAGCGTTTTCCAAAGATGCGCATCGACCCTGGTCGTAGGCACGAACTAAGGCGAGTACTTGAGTTCACCCAACGTCGCCTCAAGGTCCATCGATTCACCATCCCGACCGATGGTGATGATCACTCTTTGATCGGCCTTCGAATCCCGAATTTCGTCGATCAATTGCTCGACGGAGACCACCCCCCTCCCATTGAACTTCGTGATTCGATCGCCAGGATAAATCCCCGCTTTCGCAGCTGGAGACTCAGGAACAACCGCTCGAACCACCACCGCAGGCGCCACCTCCACTTTCATTTCGCTCGATACCGATTCAGGACCCAACGGCAACTCCGGCGTCAACTCCACTCCTAACCACCCTCGTCGCACTCGCCCATGCGCCATAAACTGATCGAGGACTTGGCGAACCACTCGCGAGGGGATTGAAAAACTAACCCCGCGATACGACTCACCGACAATCGCGGTGTTGACTCCGATCAACTCGCCACGCCCATTCACCAACGGCCCCCCGCTGTTGCCTGGGTTTACCGCAACATCGCTCTGCATCAAGTCGCTGTAACGAGAAGTAATCCGGTCGCGCGAACCTCGGTACTGCTGGTTCGCGTTGAGATCCACTCGGTGCTTTCCGCTGAGGATCCCAAACGAGACCGAACCAGTGAGGCCAAATGGGCTCCCGACCGCCCATACCGGTGAACCAATATCGACTTCGTCGCTGTCTCCCCAAGCGATTGGCATCAGATCTTCTGCGTCGATCTTGAGTAAAGCCAGATCCGTAGTCCGATCGACACCGGCAATCTCGGCCCGAAAAACACGATCATCTGCCAACACGACGGTCGCTTCGACAACTCCCTCAAGGACGTGATGATTGGTGATGATGTAGCCGTCCTCCCGAACGATGATCCCACTCCCTTGGCCTGTCGTGCTGCGGTATTCGCGCAGCTCAGGATTGGCTCGCCATGGCTCCAGCCCGGGTGCCCCCTGTGATCCATTCAGCGGGCCGTTCAGCGGGCCATTCTGCGAGAACGCCGTATTCACGGTAATGTGTACCACACTCGGGCTGACACGTTTGGAAACCGTACGAGAAACCTGGGACAACCCCTCCCAAGATACCCGCTCCAATTGGTCGCCGGCCAACTCATACTCAGCTCGCAATTGCCCGCGATGCCATGAATACCGCGACGACTCGAGCATCGGTGGCAAAAGAAAACGAAGGCATACCAGCAAGATCAAGACGACCGACAAGCTCAGAATGGTCGATGCCAGCAAATTCGAAAACGTAGGATGTGAGGTGCTGGTCCTCAAATCGTGGGAACCACTTGGCTTCTCTCCAATGCCACCCATCGGACTCATGTAGCCGGGCTCAATAGTCTTTTCCGGATGCGGTGGATCAGCCAACGGTGGATCAACATGTGGTGGATCGCCATGTGGTGAATCATCAAGCGATGCGTTCATGGAGTGCTACGCTCCCAAAGGACTGCCGGGAAACAGTTACCATTCAAAACAGGTCCAAGTTGCATTGGAACCGCCCGACGTCCGAACTACAAGCGAATTTTCTGAGAGTGCTGGCAATGCCCGGTAAACCCCTTCGGGCAATACCGTTTTGGAAAGAGGCCGAAAACCCTCCCGAGTCGCGGGTAACAACCAGATTTTTCCATTGATACCAATCAAAAGAATTTTAGGTTTCGCTTCCTCCCCGTTTCCACGCTCAACTCCTGCAGTTGGCTCGGCATTGCTCGAGGACGTGTTACCGTCTAGTGCAATCGAATGGCAAATGGGCATTCCCGCCTCGGACCATAACAATTCGCCTGTCTCGCTATCCATGCATTTGTAGCTAGGCCAGCCACCATCTTCACGGCCATCAGATCCAAATACACTCGTCCCGAAAGAGACCGGTGTTGCATATTGGCTAGAGATCGCGTCTCCCTTCTGCTCGACCGAAACAGGGGCCATCGGGTCAGAAGGCAACCGAGCGATCACAAATCCGATGCCGTAACTCGAGGTCAAAAAGAGCTGGCTGGGGGCGCAGACGATGGGCGTCGCCGCGTTGACCGTAGGTCCGCGTTGCCCGAATGGAATTTGCCACAACACCGATCCGGTTTTGGGCTCCAAACCGTACGTCACATACCGCGTTGGTACAACCACTGTTCCCGCTTGATCAGGTTTAGCTCCAGCAACGAGGATGGGTGAAGCGTAACTCGCATCAGCATCCGTCGACTGCCATAGATTTTTGCCATCGGACAAACGGACGGCAACCACGCCCCCTTTTTTGCGCCCACCCACGTTGATGATCACGCTCGAGTCGACCACCAGTGGGGTGCTTCCGGCACCGAAATAACCATCTTCCGCGGCAAACTCCTTACGCAACTCTCGAACCCAGCGCCGCTTTCCATCGCTCCGAGAAACGCAATAGAGCGTCCCGGCGGCCGAATAAGCCAGCACGGCATCGTCGACAATTTGTGGCACGCATCGCGGACCTTTGTCCGAATCAATACCTTGTTGATAGACTGCAGGAAACGACGCCGACCAAATCTCCTTACCGTCGGCCAGTGAAACCAATCGAATCACATCCTGCTTGCCATCCCGCTGGAACATGGCGACCTGTCCATCTCGAATCGCAGCGCCCGCATAGCCTTGGCCAGCATCAAGTTGCCAACGGATCTTGGGGTTCTCGGGAAGCTGGTCGGGAACGACTACCTTGGAATCCGCATGCCCATTCCGGAACGGACCCAACAACCCTGGCCAGCCGGCCCTTGCCAAACCCAGTATGTGTGCAGGTGCTACCGCGAATCCGACAACACAAAGTACCAGCGGGACTGCCTTCTGCAGGCTACTGCGACACAGGCTACTGCGGCACAGGCTGGAACAGAGCAAACTCAAAAATGGCAAGTTCAACGATCGAAGACTCGGAGACTGCAAACCTAATTTCGAAGTCGGCATGGCACTATCCAAAAAGTTTGACCAAGAAGTTTGGTACGAGTTGGACGCAGAATGATATCGGGCATCGGATTGTATCCGATCGATCAAGTCTGCCGGGCAACACTCACCGAACTCCCAGCCATTCCGTAGGATTTACCTAGCGTTGCGATGGCAAGTTGTTTTGAGCGGGCAAGCTGAGCTCTCGTGCGGGTGCGATGGCTTCTAAACTCCCTGCGGGAGCGTAACCGGGCCCCCTCACCATGGAAACACTCGACTTGGTGTCAGGCCGAGCTCGCGTATTCATCGCTTCCCACGGCTTTGGATAGTTGTACACAGGGATGCTTGCGCCCGCATGATTGCGATAATTCCCGTTGCAATAGTTAGTCTGCCAAGCCATCGCTTCCTGGCTTGATGGCTCGATTTTGTAAGCGAGCCAGCCCGGGATGTAGCGGGGCCGATTGTAGACCTGACGATGCTCTGGGATCTTGGATGTGATCGTATGCGGAAAGAAATCCGGCCGCTGCATCGCTGGATCCAAATAGGTGCCCGAGAGGAAATCATGAGGACCATCCGCGAATACCGGCGTTTCCAAAGCTCCGCTAGCCATCATCCCACCGGCTAACACACTCGACATACAAGCCGTTGCGAAAATGTTCCTTAGCATTTAGTTCCCTCCCAAGAATTTTGACCAGTCCCTAGCCGTACCCTCTATCATCGCCTCCACCCAGTACCAGATTGAGGGTCTTCCCAACTTCATGCCCCATTC
>VGZN01000008.1 GCA_016872635.1 Planctomycetota bacterium
CCTCAACTGGCAAAGGGAATGCTGGAGGAAAAGGGGCTGCGGACCTTGGGCTGGGAATGGGGTTCGATTTGGGTGGTGGGTCGGATACTCCGTATGAGATATCCGCAATGTATTCTGTCGAGCGCGGCACGGAACAAGGTGGTGTGCAGAAGGGAAGATTGACAGTCACTGTCCAATTGTTTGGTGGGTATCACATATTTTCGACCACACAAGGTCCTGGTGGACCTACACCTACGACGATCAAGATGGTCGATGACTGGGTCAAGATGTCAGGTCCTTTGGTTCCAAATGCTCCGCCAGAGATTGAACTGAACTCGCAGTTCTGGCCTGGACTTCAGGTCGAACAGTTTCAGGACTCCGTCACCTGGACTGCGCCCTTGGTTTTTAACAAGCCGGTATCGGACAAGCCCACTCCGCTCCTACTGACGTTGACGGGCCAAGTCTGCGAAGAGAACTGCATTCCCATTCGGGACGATAAATTCGAAGCGTCCTTCAGTGGTTTTACCGAGGTCGAGAAACCCAAGGGAACACCTGGGGTGTTGCGGGAGGAGGATAGCCCGGTCGAGTGGAACATCCAGTTGAGCAAGAGAACCGTGAAACCGGGGGAGTCCGTGGAATTACTCCTCAGCGCTGCAACGGATCCCGAGTTTCACATCTACAAATTGGATCCTTTGGATGAAGCGACCGAGAATCGTACGCTGTTAGTGATCAGCCAAAAATTTGGAGTGAAGTTGGGTGCGCCGGTAGCGAGCAAGCGGAGTGTCCGCAAGGACATGGGGCTTGGCACGGTGGTCGATTATTACGAGGGCCCAGTTCAATTCCGGATTCCAATCGAGGTACCGGAGACCGCCCTTGAAGGAGAAACGCCGCTTGAAGGGTTGCTGGGGTACCAAGCATGTACCGATGGTGCATGCGATCGTCCGAGAGGATTGAGCTTCAAGCTGAATTACAACGTTTCCAGAACGACGTCGGATCCTACTCCGCTACCGGCCGCTTTGGCGGTATCGACTTATGACGAGGTAGCCACGAATCCACAGCGGAGAAAATGGATCGACGGCCCGAAGTATGCGTTGACCCTGAAGCCGTTTGAGCTGTTCACGAAATTCTGTTTGGCCATGATCGCTGGATTTATCTTGAACTTTATGCCGTGTGTCTTGCCGGTGATCGGCTTGAAAATCTTAGGGTTCGTCAGTGAGGCCCATGGAGATAAGGGGCGAGCGTCGTTGTTGACCTTGGTTTACGCGGCTGGAATGATCGGTTTTGTCCTGGCGTTTGGCATAGCCAGCATTTTGGTTCGAACCTTTTCCGATCAGACGTTGGGATGGGGATCTCAATTTGGAAACACGACGTTTCAGATAATTATCACCTCGTTCATGTTCGCATTGGCACTCAGTTTTCTGGGGGTTTGGGAGTTTCCGATTCCCGGCTTTGCAACGGGGGCTAAGAGTGCAGAGCTATCGAGCCGTCATGGATTCATTGGCGCGTTTTCAAAAGGAGTGATCACGACATTGTTAGCGACGCCTTGCAGCGGTCCGTTCCTAGGCAGTGCACTGGCAGTGTCGCTGACTCAACCGGCTTGGGTGGTACTGTTGATCTTCTTGGGGGTCGGACTCGGGATGGCAAGTCCTTATTTGGTGATTTCGGTCTTTCCGAGCGCGCTGAAGTGGATTCCTAAGCCTGGGCCATGGATGGAGACCTTCAAAGAAGTATTGGCTTTTCCCTTGTTGCTAAGTGTGGTCATTTTCATCAATGGATTTCCGCAGTCTGAGCGGACATCGATGTTGTCTTCTTTGATTTTCACTTGGTTTGCGTGCTGGCTAATCGGCCGAGTTCCCGCGTGGGCTTCATCGGGTCGAAAACTGCGAGCATGGGGATTGGGTGCTGCAGCCGTCCTGGCGGGAACTTGGGGCTCTTTTTTTATGCTGGGACCATCCCCTTACGAGTTGGAGTGGGAGCCGTTTTCCGAGCAACGGCTGCAGCAACTGGTTCGAGAAGGAAAAACGGTTATGGTGGATTTTACAGCGGAATGGTGCAACAACTGCAAAACGAATTTGGCGTTTGCAATCCATACACGTCGAGTGCATCAAATCGTTAAGAAAAATGATGTAGTGCCGATGGTCGCCGACTTGACCCGCTACCCACCTGAATTGATGGCCAAACTCAAGCAGTTAGGATATATTTCGATCCCGATTGTGGCGATATACCCCGCGGGTGAGCCGGACAGTCCGATCGTTTTGGAAGACTTGTTGGTGGAGTCCGACGTGGTGAGAGCTCTCGAAAGGGCTGGTCCAAGTCACTCACCGGAAAGCAAATCGCTTCCGACATCGATGGGGGCGGCGGAAAAGGAAGAGATCCGATAGCCTCCACGAACCGGAACCCTGCACTGCTAACAAACCCGTATTGTCCCATCTCGATTCCCATCGATGCGATGGCTCAGGCCAATAGACGGATCAGGACTCAAAAGTAGAAGAACGCATGGCAACCTACGAGGAAACACAAGCGCAGATCGTGGAATACCTGTCGAAGGTGTGTGGTTCTACTCCCAAGCTATCCGATTCCTTGGCGGTGATTGGCATCGATTCCGTGGCCATGGCTGAGCTGACGTTTGAGTTTGAAAAACGGTTCGGTATTCAGATTGACGATGGCGTGCTCGATGTGGAGACCGTCGAGGAGTTGGCACGTTACGTCCAGGACCGCCGCTAAGGTCCATTGCTACCAAGTTCTCTCGTGCTAAGTTCACGCAGTGCTACCATAAGCATCTTTTATGGCGGAAATTTGCACCCAGTGGGGATGTTCCATTGATATCTCGACGGCTGTTGGTATAGTCGTATCAGGTTGCGATTAAGTGACCCCTTAGGGATGCTTTTTGGGAGTTTGGTTTTCCAGTCTCTTCGCCATCCCTAAGCCCGCCGGTGTTTCACGTTGGTCTGATTCGAGCCTGACTTTTCTTCTCCATTGGCTTGGCAACCCCTGTCAAGCCGGACCGACGTGAAGCACTTGTTTTTCTATTGATCCTGGAGACATTCGGTTTGCCTTTGCATTTTGCATCAGTTCCTACTCTGGGTTTGATGTCCCGCGATTTGTTCTACCGCGTTCCACCCCAATTCGCGTAACCTCCACTGCACGTTACTTTCCAAAAACTTATCTTCTTACACTCACAACTTTGGAGTCATCGCTTCCATGAGCCAATCAGACAATAAACAACCAGCACCAGCCGAATCGCGACGAGGCTTTCTCAAATCGACATCATCGATGGTTGCCGGAGGAGCTTTGATAGGGAGTTTGCCGATCGCTCGGTCGGCCCATGCTGCAGGAAGTGACACGATCCGACTGGGGTTGATCGGTTGCGGCGGAAGAGGTACCGGTGCTGCTGGCCAAGCTCTTGATACCAACAGCGATTCCAACCGTGTCAAGCTGACGGCAGTAGGCGACCCGTTCAAGTTTCGGGCCGACAACGCGCTCAAGGAATTGAAGAACAAGCATGACAAGCATGTCGATGCAAAAACGTTCATCGGTGTTGATGCTTACAAAGAAGTGATCGCATCGGACGTTGATATGGTGATCCTCACCTCGCCTCCAGGCTTTCGTCCCCTCCATTTTGAAACCGCGGTCAAGGCTGGGAAGCATGTCTTCATGGAGAAGCCGGTTGCAACCGACGCACCAGGCGTTCGACGCGTGCTTGAAGCTAACAAAATCGCCAAGGAAAAGAAGTTGGCGGTGGCTGTCGGACTTCAACGCCACCATCAGTCAGATTACAAGGCGACCATCAAGATGCTCAAGGAAGGGGCTATCGGAGATATCATCTTGACCAGAGCATATTGGAATGGAGACGGCGTGTGGACGCGCAATCGCCAACCCGATCAGACCGAAGTCGAGTACCAACTCAACAATTGGTACTATTTCAATTGGCTCAGTGGGGATCATATCACCGAACAGCACATCCACAATTTGGACGTGATCAATTGGTTGATGGATGGTCACCCAGTTGAAGCTCAGGGACAAGGTGGCCGTCAGGTTCGTATCGGCGAAGACAGTGGTCAGATTTTCGACCATCACTTTGTCGAGTTCACTTATGCAAACGGAACGAAGATGTTGAGCCAATGTCGGCATATGCCTGGATGTTGGAATCAAGTGAGCGAATTTGCTCACGGTACCAAGGGCTGGTGCGACATCAGCGGTGGGAAAATCTATAACACCAAGAACGAATTGGTTTGGAAAGCACCAGCAGGTGAGAACGGTTGGGCCCAAGAGCACGTGGACCTATTCGAGCAAATCCGAAAGGGTGAGATTCCAAACGAAGGTGATTACGGCGCGATCAGTACCATGACCTCGATCATGGGTCGGATGGCAACCTACACTGGAAAGGTTCTCAAGTGGGATCAGTGCCTCAACAGCAAAGTCGCCCTTGCGAACTTCGATGCGATCGATTCCTTTGACGATGAAGCACCGGTCGAGCCAGACAGCAACGGAAAATACTGGATTCCTGTCCCTGGCCAAGACCCCGAGTTGGTTGTCTAAGCCAAGCCGAACCTAACTGTTTCTTTACAGCCCGTGTGGCAGCCTCTCTGATCGCCAAATGGAGGCGAACTGCCATACGGGCTGTTTTCGTGCGCATGCTCGAAATTCTGCGGCTCCCTTAGGGCTGAGCGGTGTATAATTCGGGCATGGACCCTTCTGACTCTACATCGCAACAGCCCTACGCGCCGCAGCCCGGCCAACCGACTCCATCCCAAGCCGGTTCGAAGTTGCTTTCGAAGTACTCTGATACGGAGCATCTGCTGGTCAGGGGAGGCTCCGCTCCCGCGGAGAGTACCTCGAACAAACCTGTGATACCACTTCGTAGATTTCAGGAACTCGAGCAATCCATACGTCATGCTCCGGCGAACCCAGAGCCGTATGTCGAGTTAGGGCAAATTTACCTGGATCAGCAACGCTGGGTGGATGCCAAACGGGTTTTGGACAACGGGGTACAGAATTGCCCAGAGTGTGAACCGTTGGTGCTAATGCGAGAGGATTTGGTCCTGTACCTTGCGAGCCAGACTTTGGATTCAGCTCGTACGCAACACGCCCAAAATCCATCGGAGAAAACCAAGTACGACCTTGATCAAGCAGAACAAAATCTCGCCAATCAGCGCATCCGTGTCTGCGGTGATAGGTTTGCAAGGCGTCCTGGCGAGAAAGAGATCCTGGTGACATGGGCAGTCGCACTGAGGCAACTCGGAAGGCACGATGAAGCGATCGATATGCTGGAAACTGCGGCTGCGGTGCCGGAACTGCGAGCCCGTGCCAGCCTCCAACTAGGGATGTGCCTGCAATCGCTGCAGCGACCTTTAGAAGCGTTGGCCGCGTTTCGCAAAGCGTCGATGTACCGATCCCCTCCACCCGATCCCAAAATCCAACAGCGGGCTCTGGAATTAGCGATCGATGTCGCTGAGGAGAACCGGTTGATCGACTCGGCTCGGTGGTACGCCGAGCAGTTGCTCGCGATCTGTTCTTCCAGTGAACGAGACTCAATAAAGCGACGTCTGTTTCAATTGCGAGAGAAAGACCTCTAGGGAGTTTGGCTCAAGGACCGGATGTGGTGTCCTTAATCGCTGTTTTTTCATATCGAAGTGCAGGTTGAAGTAGATCCCATTGGACGCGATTGAGGCTAAAATCAGGCCAACCTTTCGATCCCAATCACCCGTTTCGGGACTGTTTCCGAAAACCCGTGGGACTCCTAACACTTCTTTCCACCTGCATCCTATGAAACTTCTAACACTGAAACGATGGTGCTCTCGCAGACTAGCGCTCGGAACACTTGCCATGGTCTCAACGGCACTGTCGATAACAACGGCAACAGCCGACGACAAAGCCAACCAACTGACGCGTGCGGAAACGATCAGCGGTTGGAAACTGTTGTTCGATGGTACAACGACAACCGGATGGCGCAACTATAAAAAAGACAAGATCTCTGACGGCTGGAAGGTCGCCGATGGTGCGCTGGTACGGGAAGGTAAAAACGCTGGCGATATCATCACCGATCGCAAGTACAAGTACTTTGAGTTGTCGCTTGATTACAACATCTCCAAGGAAGGGAACAGCGGACTGATGTTCCATGTGACCGAGGATAACCCTGCTCCATGGCAAAGTGGTCCTGAGGTCCAAATCCAAGACAACATCGATGGGCACGATCCACAAAAGTCGGGATGGCTCTACCAAATGTTTCAGCCATATCCCATGCGATGGGCTGGTGAAACCGAAACACCTGATGCAACGCGTCCACCTGGACAATGGAATCAACTGTTCCTTCGGATTTCGCCCAAGGGCTGTGAAGTCTCCATGAACGGTGTGATGTATTACCAATTTCGTTTGGGCGACAAACGCTGGGATGAACTTGTGGCTAAGAGCAAGTTCGCACAATTTCCTGGTTTTGGGAAAGCGGGCGAGGGATATATCTGCCTCCAGGACCACGGGAATCTGATTTCGTTCCGCAATATCAAGATTCGTGAACTTTCCGACGATGGTTCGATCGCTTCCCCTGTCGATGGAAAGCTCGCACTAAAACCGGTGTTGGCTTTTCCGAAGCTGAAATGGGATGGCTGGCAACCGGTTGATGAAGACGGTACTGCGAATCGTCCCATCCGGATTCTGGAACTGACTTACGCCAAGGGTGACGGGAAGCGATTGTTCGCTCTCGATCAAGGGGGCGTCATCTACACTTTTGAAAACGATTCTGCTGTCGATAAATCAAAAGTGTTTCTCGATCTGCAAGGGCGAATAAGCCCTTGGAATGGACCTGGGGGCAATGAGCAGGGTTTGCTTGGAATGGCGATGCATCCCAAGTTTACTGAGAATGGGCAGTTTTTTGTTTATTACACCAAACCTAAAACACACGAGTCCGTGATCTCGCGTTTTCGAGTTGATCCTTCGGATCGGACCAAAGCCGATCCGAAGTCGGAAGAAGTGTTGCTGACAGTTCCACAACCATTCCAAAACCACAACGGGGGCGCGATCGAATTCGGACCGAATGGGTATTTGTACGCGGCGTTCGGTGACGGCGGGGCTAGAAACGATCCTTATGGGAATGGTCAGAATCGGACCCAACTGCTCGGTTCGATCATCCGCATCGATGTCGATTCTAAAACCAAGGAGACTCCCTATGGAGTTCCATCCGACAACCCCTTCGTCAATGTGACCGGTGTTCGCCCCGAAATCTTTGCCTATGGTTTAAGAAATCCTTGGCGAATTGCCTTCGATAAATCCACGGGGAAACTATTTTGCGCGGACGTCGGGCAAGATCTTTGGGAGGAAGTGAACGTGATTACCAAAGGTGGCAACTACGGTTGGAGCGTTCGGGAGGGAAGCTACTCGTTTGGAAACCGAACTCCGGGTCCTGATGCTGCTGCAGCCATTGATCCAGTTTGGGCCTATGACCACACTGTGGGCAAGTCCATCACTGGTGGCCGAGTCTTTAATTCGGATCGCGTTCCGAGTTTGAAAGGCAAGTACCTTTATGCGGATTACGTTTCGGGTGGTGTGTGGGCTCTTACGGTCGTTGACGGAGTCAGGGAAGCGACTCGCAACGAAGAGGTCGTTGCTGGTGGTCTCCCCGTCTTGGCCTTTGGAGAGGATGCGGCGGGTGAAGTTTACTTCATGATGGATAGCGCTCGAGGCGAATCGATTTATAAATTCGACCCGCAGTGATCGGGTTGTAAGCCCAATGTCTCCGGTTTAGATAGTGATTGAAACAACAAAGGGCCGCAAGGAAACTTGCGGCCCTTTGTTGTTGAGTTCGGTCTGACCGCTGGAGCTATGGTTTGACGCATTGGATTATTCGGATTGCTCAAGAAACAGTCGCGATGGATCTCGAGTTGATTTGGAGTCCAAGAAACATTCGTCTGGGTGGATCAGATGGGATTTCCTTTCCAGCGAGCGAATGCTTCGAGGGCAAAGAACTCGGGCAATCCGATCCGATTGTAATTATCTGCCGTACCTCGATTGCGGTCTTCGGCACGTTGCCAAAACTCACGAGGGTCGCTTCCAGGGAAAAGTGCTTTATCCTTTTGGCTCTCATGCATGAAGATAGCTTGACGCTTGAGCGCTAACTCGCTGGGGCTGATAGGAACGGCGATCTCGATTTCGTGCAACGGGTACTCTTGCCATGCTCCACGATAAAGAAGGACATCCGGCAAGGCTTCACCTTGAGCTTTCCATTGCAAGAGAACGCTGAAGATGGCTTCGGCGCAGACGCGGTGGGTTCCGTGTGGGTCCGCCAAATCACCCGCTACATAGATTTGGTCCGGCCGAACGCGCCTCAGTAGTTCATCGATGATTGCAACATCCTCAGGACCGACTGGCTTCTTCGCGATCGTGCCTGTTCGATAGAATGGTAGATCGAGGAAGTGGAGATTTTGCTCTTTGCAACCGATGGCTAACGCTCCTGCGACTGCCTCATTTTTTCGTATCAATCCTTTGATGTTAAGAATGGTTTCAGAATCGGGCTGACCGGGGTGTTTGTCTTGGATGGATGCTCGGACTTCGGCGGCGAGTTTCGCCGACCGTTCGGAATCGATGCCAAAGATTCTGTTGTATTCGGATACTAGGTCGGCAACCATTCGCGCATCGTGATCAAAGACAGCGATATTCCCGCTGGTCATGTAGGCGATGTGAACTTCGTGCTGGTCATTGATCAGCCGGATCAATGTTCCTCCCATGCTGATGACATCGTCGTCTGGGTGAGGACTAAAGCAAAGCGTCTTGCGAGGCTGTATTCCAGCAGGATGGTAGTCAATGGTATCGAGCATCCACTGAAAGACTTTTTGGCAGATGCGTTCGGAGGGGCCATGATGCCGGAGCAACTGATGGAGATCGTGCGCTCGAAAGTCGTCTGCATCCAATTTGAGAAGCGATTTGCCGGTTCGATTGCAAAGCCAAAGCGTGGCGCGTTTGATCAATTCGTCGGTCCATTCCACGTTCCGGAGGAGCCATGGAGTCGAAGCCCCCTTGAGCATCGCTGCGGCGGGAGTATCGAGCAACGTACGGACATCACCATGCTCTTGGAGGAAGGATGCGGGGACCCGCTCGGTCACGGAGCCTTCCAGAGTTTCGACGACGATTTTTGCTTTGTGTTCGCCGATGGCCAGCAATAGGATCCGACGGGCTGCGAGTATAGGTCCCAGGCCCACGGTAAGCGCCTGTGTCGGAACATTGTCCTCACCGAAGAAGTCACTTGCCACTCCACGGCGCGTGATCGGATCGAGCGTACATAACCGAGTACGGCTACGTCGGGCAGAGAATGGTTCGTTGAAACCGATATGACCATTCATCCCGATTCCTAGAAGCACCAAATCAAAGCCGCCTGCTTGCTGAATCGCTTCATCGAAGCGGCGACAGTGGAGTTCCACATCGCTTGCGTGGACATTCCCATCCAGGAAATAAACCTGTTCCATCGGAATGTTGACATGCTGGACCAGTTGCTCATGAAGCCAAATACGGTGCGACTGTGGGCTGCCGGAGGGAAGTCCATAATACTCATCGAGCAGAAACAACACGACGCTGGAGAGATCGAGCGACTCTTCCCGATGCAACCGAATCAATTCGCGAAAAGTTGTCAGCGGGGTCGAACCCGCCGGAAGGCCGATGACGGTTTTCTGTCCTAACGCTGCTCGTTCTCGTACCAAACCTGCAATGATATGAGCCGCATAATGGGCCAGTTCATGGACGGTTTCAAAACAGAACGCTGGGATTTGGGTTCCGGGGATGGGGCAAGCCTTGTGGCTCTTGGTCTGAGACTCCATGGAGAATGGCTTTTACGGGTACAATGAGGTAAACCGCTGGTGACTGCAAACGCTTCGAGGAGATACCTCCAGTGTACATGAAATTGTTGGAATTGCGGGATAAGTTGCGAGCAGGAAAGCAATTGCTGGTACTGGCCGAAAGTTGCACCTGCGGACTGGTCGCTGCGGAAATCGGTCAAATCCCAGGGGTTTCCGCTGTTTTTTGCGGTTCAATGGTGGTGTATCGCAATGATTCGAAATGCCGCTGGCTCGGGATCGACGCGAAACTCCTCGACGCTCCAAGCGTTGGTCCCGTCAGCGAGGTGGTGACCGTCCAATTGGCCCGTTCGGTCCTTCAACGAACGCCAGAAGCGACGTTGGCATGCGCGGTGACTGGGCATTTGGGCCCGGATGCACCGGGTGGGATGGATGGCGTGGTCTATTTTGCGGTTGTTAAGCTGGACGCATCGAATAGTCCACTGGCCGTTGCTCGGCGTATTCATCTGGATTCCCCGGCTCCTCGTAATGCAGAGGATTCTCCGAGAAGGGTTGCACGCCAGCGCGAGGCGGCAGAGCGAATGATCGACTTTCTGAATGAGTCCCTGGATTGACGCGGGTAGTTTCGATACCGAGAGTTCCCCCCATTCGCGAGGAAAGCCGCCTAGGATCCTCGGTTCCTGGCGATCGTGCTGAGCTAATGGGAGTCAGGGCCGGACTTGCATTTTTTAGCCAGACCGCACGAAGTGCATCCACCATTACTTCCGCATCCAGACTTTGCCTCGGTGCCGCAGCCAGGCCCGCAGCCATGTTCTAAGAGCTTTGCAAAATCCGAGTTGCTCACTTGCTCTTGGTAAACATCTGCCAATTGCTGAACGCGATGATTGGTTGCGTCGGTTGGTTCACCCAGAAAATGGAAAAAGAGTGTTTTACCGTCCAAGAGTGGTTCGACTTCGAGGAGAACATCGGGGAGCCCCGAGTCGCTGAGGTACCGCTGGCAGGCATCCGACGCGTTTTGGCTCAATTCCAGCAATTTGCTCCATAACAACTCATCTTCGGGGCCGGCGTTGCGAATCCATCTCCCGTGACCGTGGTCGTGTTCGGATTGAGTTTCGCAAAGGACCTCACCGATTTCCAAGCCCCGAGCGGTGCGGCAAACGATTCGATTTCCGCGGTGCAAATTCTCCAATCCCACTGTAATCGTTTGATACCCACTACTCGTGCCGGTACGGACGAAATAAACAGGCTGTGCATCGGATTGTGTCATGGAGCGTTGGGGTCTAGTTAGGTTTGATGAGCGATGAAATATTGACCGTCGCTAAACACCAGCAATACAGTCCTGGGAGAGTATTTCGCCTGCCCGAGATTTCCGATCCAGCGATTTCAAAACTGCGATCGCGCGAACCATGGCAGCGCGATCGACCTCATGCACCGAGAGGCTTTGGCCTACGCATCGGAGCATGGTCAGAGTCAACCGTCCCCCTAAATGCTGCCTGAACTCTTCGAGTCCATCAAATACGAGATCGGTCTCTAGCATCGGATCGAAGATGGGCAGCCCAAGATCGATGAGGGTTCGTACCGTGGTGACCGCATCCCCCGCTTCGAGTCCATGGACCAAATGGGAATAGATCGTATCAAGCGCGACACCGATCGATACGGCTTCGCCATGACGGAGACTATACCGGGTCATCTGCTCGAGCTTGTGTGCGGACCAATGACCATAGTCGAGCGGCCTGGCTTCCTGCATCTCAAAGGGGTCTCCACCATGGGTGATGTGGTGCAGATGCATCAAGACGCTGGAGCGAATTGCAGGCATCACGGCCGTCCAATCTCGACCGGCAATATCCTTGGCATGCTGACTAAGGAACCGAAATGCCGAAGGGCTTTTGAGGAGCGAAACTTTGACCGCTTCTGAAAAGCCGGCTCGGAAATCGCGATCGGGCAAATGGCTCAACAATGACTGGTCGTTGACCACTCCCCAGGGAACGGCGAATGTCCCCTTCCAGTTTTTCTTCCCAAAGGCGTTGATGGCGTTTTTCACCCCAACACCGGAGTCAGCTTGTGCGAGTGTCGTGGCTGGAAAACGGACTAACCGGATTCCGCGGTGAGAGATGCCAGCGGCATAACCAACCGAGTCGAGCAATGCTCCGCCGCCAACCACCACGATGTAGGATCTTCGATCAAGGCCATCGCGGTCGATGGTGCGAAAAATATGGTTGACGGTCTCCTCATCGTTTTTCGCTTGTTCACCACCGTCGATGCATTGAACCGGCGAAACGAGGTGCAATTGATGGGACGATTCGTCAAGCCGCTGCTGGAGATCGCGTAGGATCGCAGGGTTTGCATCGGTAACCGAACGATCGACCCAGACCTGAAGTCTTGCAGACCCGGTTTCGCTTCGAAACATGGATTGAATGCTGTCCCAGTCTGCAGCGAAGCAATCGCGGGTGAATCGCAATCGTAGGACTTGAGGTACCGAAAAATTGACGTCGAGTGAATCTTCGGAGATTGACCAAGGAATCGAGGACATGGGATGGAAGGTGGGAGGCAATTTTAGGAGGGATCGGATCGCCTCTTATTCTAGCCGGTATTGGGGTGCATGCCAAAGCAAACGGCACAAGGATTTTCGGGACGAGAGAAACAGAGGTTCTCCCGCTCGACCATGGCTTGCTTGCACGGTTAGTCTGCGAGCAATGACTCGCGAGAGCCTGGCGAGGAAGAACCTGGGTCGGTTTGCAAGGAATGAGATTTCCGTCTGGGCAAAAAAAGAGAGCCCAAGAAAAACTTGGGCTCTCTCTGCTTCTTGGGAGGATCTCAAGCGTTACACGCTTTTGAACACTCTTTGTGGAAAGATCGATCAGCTACAACCGAGGCTGTTTCCGCAGTTGTGGCAGAGGTAGCAATTCCCGTTACGTACAGTAACGGAACCGCAATTATCGCAAGCAGGCGCATCGCTTTGGAACTTTGCGAATTGATTGTCTCGGGAGTCTTCTTTGGGAGGGGCTGACGAGACGTTCCAGGTCGCAGCACCAGCGAGTCCGACGAAACGCGCAGCGGTGTAGTTGCTGGTCGTTTGAACTTCGGCACCGTTACCGTTGACCGGAGCGGTGGTCACCGCAGGTGCGGTTGGCTTTTCCGGGGCTGCTTGTTTCTCTTTCGCTTCGCTTCCCGACACCAGTTCCGCTTTTGCTTTTTGCTCTTCGCGGTAGCTGTCGAGGAAGGTGAGTCCGAGCCAACGGAAGATATAGTCCACAACGCTCTTCGCGATACGGATATCTGGGTTGGTCGTGTGTCCGTTGGGTTCGAACCGGGTATGGCTGAACTTGTTCACTAAAACTTCGAGTGGAACTCCATACTGGAGCGAGATCGAAATCGCAGTGCCGAAGCTATCCATCAATCCGCCGATCGTGCTACCTTCCTTAGCCATGGTGATGAAGACTTCACCTGGACGTCCATCTGGGTAGAGGCCAACGTTGATGTACCCTTCATGTCCAGCGATGCTGAACTTGTGGGTGACCGAATTGCGGGTGTCTGGAAGTCGTTCTCGGCGAGGTTTGACAACGATCTTTTCGGTAACCTTACCAGCGGCCGCTTCTTCGCTCTTCTTTCCTTCGGACTTGGTGTTGAGCGGTTGGCTTTGCTTGGAGCCATCGCGGTAAATCGCGATGGCCTTCAAACCGAGTTGCCACCCCCAGAAATACGCATCAGCAATGTCCTTGACCGTGGTATCTTTGGGCATGTTCACCGTCTTGCTGATCGCACCGGACAAGAAAGGTTGTGCGGCGGCCATCATTTCGACGTGTGCTTGCCATCGGATGCTGCGTGTTCCGTTGGCTGGTGTGAACGCACAATCGAATACTGGCAAGTGTTCATCCTTGACGTGCGGAGCACCTTCGATGGTGTCCTTGTCGTTGATGTACTTTTCAATGTCGGCGACTTGTTCTGGCGAGTAGCCCAGGTTCAGCAGGCCGAGATGGACCGAGCCGTTGATGATCTTAAGCACACCGCCACCGGCAAGTTGCTTGTACTTGACCAAGGCGATGTCTGGTTCGATACCGGTGGTATCGCAATCCATCATGAAGCTGATGGTCCCGGTCGGAGCCAGAACGGTAGCTTGTGCGTTGCGGAATCCGTTCTTGCGGCCGGCTTCCAAAACGCGATCCCACACTTCTCGAGCGGCATCCTTGAGGTACTGAGGTCCGGCGCTGTCGATTTGCTCGACTGCGTTGCGGTGCATTTGCATGACTCGCATCATCGGTTCAGCGTTTTCTTCGTACTCTGCGAACGGACCGACAACACCTGCCATCTCTGCACTGGTCAAATTCGCTGCTCCGTGGAGCAACGCAGTCAAAGCCCCGCAAAGACCATGGGATGCGGGTGAATCATACGCTGCACCGCTGGTCATGATCAGCGAACCCAGGTTGGAGTAACCCAATCCTAGGGGACGGAACAAGTGACTGTTGTGGGCGATGCGATCGGTCGGATAAGCCGCGTGGTCGACGAGGATTTCCTGAGCGATGAAGAACAATCGGCACGCATTCATGGAGCCCTGATAATCGAACTTGCCATCGTCTTGACGGAATTTCATCAAATTGATCGAGGACAAATTGCATGCGGTATTATCAAGGAACATGTATTCCGAACACGGATTGCTGGCGTTGATCCGTCCGCTGTTAGGGCATGTGTGCCACTTGTTGATGGTCGTATCGTACTGGACTCCAGGATCGCCACAGTGCCAAGCGCACTCCGACATCCGGTTCAGGACATCGCGAGCTCGGTAGGTTGGGGGTTCTGCAGTGCACTTGTCGGAAACCCAGCGGGTCTTCCACATCTTGTCTTCCGAAACGGCTTCCATGAACTCGTCGGTGAGACGGACGGAAAGGTTCGCGTTCTGGAACATGACCGAAGAATAAGCTTCCCCGTTGAAGTTCGATTCGTAGCCTTCGCGGATCAACGCGTGGGCCTTTTGCTCTTCCTTCCACTTGCACTCGATGAACTCCATCACGTCTGGGTGCCAGACTTTGATCGACTGCATCTTGGCAGCACGACGCGTCTTGCCACCAGACTTCACGACAGCGGCGATTTGATCGTACACTCGCATGAACGATAGGGGACCGCTCGGTCGGCCCCCACCAGAGAGCTTTTCGCGGCTCGATCGAATGGTGGATAGGTCTGTTCCAGTACCAGAGCCAAACTTAAAGAGCATCGCTTCGCTGGTCGCCAAGCGCATGATGTCTTCCATGTTGTCCCCAACGCTCTGAATAAAGCACGCAGAGGCTTGAGGAAACTCGTACGGATTTTCCGGCTGCTCAAGTTCGCCCGATTCGACGTTATAGTGCCAGTTGCATTTCGTTCCAACAACGTTGTACTGCTGATAGAGCCCGACGTTGAACCATACAGGAGAATTGAACGAACCGTACTGGTGCAAGCACAGCCATGTCAAATCGCGGTAAAAGCGTTCCCCATCCTCAGGGGTGTCAAAGTACCCATCGGCCACGCCCCAATCAGCAATGGTGCGAGTCACGCGGTGAATCAGTTGGCGAACCGAGTTCTCCCGTTCCTTCGCATTGTTGGGATCTCCGTAGAAGTACTTGCTGACCACAACATTGGTGGCCAATTGGCTCCAAGAAGCGGGAATTTCACAGTTGGTTTGCTCAAACAAAGCCTTCCCGTTCTCATCCTTGATCGCCGCACTACGCAGCTCCCACTGGACGGTGTCGAACGGATCTGCCACTTCGTTTGGGCAGAACCTGGATTCGATTTTGAGCCCGTTGCGATTGCCCCGTGCTTCGTGCGTCGTTCGTGTCCGCGTGCGACGTTCACGCCCCATTTCTACGGTTGCCATTCGCTCGTGCGACTCCTTGCGATTAGTGGATGAAATAAGTGCATGCAGATAACGAAACGTTCATCATTCCGGAAAATCGGATAGAGGTCCCCGTTTGGCTGCTTGCTGGTGAAAAGAAGAATCCATGCGACCTGTGGGTTTCGTACCCGGTTCGGATCAAGCCTCCGACGCATCAACGCAAGCCTCTCTGCCCGGTCGCATCGGCAGCGCTTGTCGAGTACCACGTGTACAATCATTATCGGCGGGAACCACTACAGGTAGTAGTTTCTTTCGCATGATTGCACAACATGTTGCGTCATGGGAGTAACAGTTTATCGATTCGAAACCGGATGTCAAATTTTTGGTTGCGACGCGCGCAACACCCGCATGGCTAGGGATTTGGGAGTTGGGTAAGAAATCCTACTACTGGATTCCACGCCTCAATTTGGCTTCCTAAATCTCGAGCCAGTCTTCATTTAAGACAATGTGATGATATCCAGTGACACCTTTGGTCTCGGTTCCAAAAAATCCGAAAAAGATTTCCGGAGAGTTTGCCTTCAGGGGGGAATGCTCCTGGGATAGGAAAAGCCAGGACTGCTCGAAGGGCCACCCCGAAAAGAGGTGGTCGCTAACCCACTGTATCGCCCTTCCCTTAGGGCATTCCGGTCACTGTACTGATTCAAACCGAGTGTATTGCTACAAACCGCATGTGTGGCTCTAGCTCATTACCTCTCGAATCACGCGACCGTGGACATCGGTGAGTCGGAAATCCCGACCCCCATATCGGAACGTCAATCGCTCGTGGTCGATTCCTAGCATGTGAAGAATCGTCGCATGCAGATCGTGCACATGGACTTTGTTGTCTTGGGCGTAAAAGCCAAAGTCATCGGAGGCCCCGTAGGAGATGCCAGGTTTGGCTCCGGCGCCTGCCAGCCACCAAGTAAATGCATGTGGATTGTGATCGCGGCCGTTGCCCCCTTGGGCTGTGGGGGTTCGTCCGAACTCGCCTCCCCAAATCACCAGTGTCTCGGCGAGCAACCCCCGCCGCTTGAGGTCGGTCAGCAGTCCGGCAATAGGCTTGTCGACTTGTCCCGCCAATTCGGTGTGCTTTTCCTTGAGCTCATCGTGCTGATCCCAATAGGCGTGCGAGACCTGGACGAATCTGACTCCTGCCTCGCTCAATCGTCGCGCGAGCAGGCATTGTCGACCGAAATTATCCGTGGTTCCTCCATCGATGCCATAAAGCGATAATGTCTCCGCCGTTTCGTCCTCGAGCTTAAACTGCTGAAGGGCCTCGCTCTGCATGCGATACGCGAGTTCAAAGGATTGCTCGCGAGCGGTTACGGCCGAATTGAGCGTTTCGCCATTGTGCAGCGGGTCGATTTTGTTGGGATTGCTCTGATGATGAGCACCGAAGTGATGACGATCCATATCCTTCATCCAATCGAGTTGTAGTCGCTGCAGTCGAGCCGAGTGCTTAGGCACCAAATTCTCGATCTTGGCTTCTTTTGCCGGTCCACCAATGCGAGTTCCTTGATGGATCGGTGGTAAAAATGCCGATCCGAAATTGCGCACACCTCCATGGCCCAGAGTCGGATTGATCGTGATAAAACTTGGCAGATTCGCATTCTCTGTTCCCAGTCCATAGCTGATCCATGCTCCCATGCTGGGCCGGACAAAGGTGTCGGAACCGGTATGGATTTTCAATAGTGCTCCACCGTGGGCCTCGTTGGATCCATGGATCGATTTGAGGAAGGTAAGATCATCTACATGCTGGGCGACGTTGGGAAACAGATCGCTGACCCATGTACCCGATTGGCCGTATTGCTTGAAGGCCCAAGGACTTTGAAGCAGGTTTCCTGTCTGCGCGAATTGAATGCGAGGTTTTGGAATGGGAAGGGGTTGGCCATTTAATCGGATCAATTCAGGCTTGTAGTCAAAGGTGTCGACATGGGATGGGCCACCATGCATGAACAAAAAAATGATCCGCTTTACGCGTGGTGGAAAATGGGGTTGCAAAAGCGCGCCGGGTGACCCATTTTGATCGTGACCGGATCCACACACTGAGTCTGCCAGCATGTCGATTAGCGCGATACCAGCCAATCCTCGCGTGATCGATCGCATCCATGCTCGACGACCGGATTGCTCCGGCTTATCGCCGACAGATATGCTGATAGGATTCAATCGGTTCATCGGATGGATTCCGGATTGGGGTTAACGGAGTACTTCTGCTATATCTAGCCGATGCGCTGTTTTGACTCGTTTTACGAACGGGTGCCGGCCACGATCTTTTCCATCATTCGTTTCCATCATTCGATCCAGCTAAATTCACGGCTTGCCATCAAGGAACGCACGAGGGTTGCGAAGGCTCGCGAACGAAGTTGAGCACGCTGTTCCTCGGTGGGACTCGCAGCAATTTCCCCGTTAGCAACGGAATTTTGTCCTGCGATTTCCTCGTGGGTTGCATCGGCACTCTGCTGCAAAAGCGTTACGCTCCGTTCGAGTTCTACGTCTGTGGGCATACGCCCCAGTATCGTAAGGTATGCAACCCCGATCGCCTGCCGGTCTTCCTTGGATCGTTCAGCCAGTTTCTGGCCGAGCCACTCCGATGAGTTCGTCACGAGATCGCTGTTCAATAGAAATAGGGCCTGGCTCGGTACGGTTGTCACTGGCCGTTGTTCGATATGGCTGGCCGGATCCACATAGTCGAATACGGAAAACATGTCGGCCAATGCGGCCCGATTGATGGATAGGTAGATAGTCCTCTTGGAGCTTTGGATCGGTTGGCCGGGTCCTCCCATTCTCGCGTCTAGTTTTCCACTGCACGCTAGTATCGAATCGCGAAGGGGTTCGATTTCCATCCGCTTGGTATTTTGTCGCCACCATAGCCGGTTTTCCGGATCGGACTCCGCATAGGTGGCGACTTGTGATTCCATGCGATACGTTGACGAAAGGAGGATTTGCCGATGTAGCCATTTCATGCTCCATCCGCGCTGGATCCACTCCGAAGCGAGCCAATCGAGCAGTTCCGGGTGGCTGGGAGATTCTCCTCGCATCCCGAAATTGGAAGGTGATGCAACCAGTCCTTGACCCATGTGCCACATCCAAATGCGATTGACCATGACCCGGGCAAACAAGGGATGATCGGGATGAGTGAGCCACTGCGCGAGTTGGAGTCGGCCGCTTTGATCGCTTGGTATTGTTGGAAACGGGGTTGCCTTGACGAGGATTTTCGGAACGCCTCGCTGGATCGGATGGTCACCGGGGCGAAGATGGTTTCCTCGAATATGGATCGGCAGGTCGATCGGCTTGTTCTCTTCGACTGCCATCGACATTTCAAAGGAAGGCATGGCCTTTTCAAGAGCCTCGATACCTTTCGTCTGGCGATCGACTTCCGCCTGTGTCTCGGGAGGGTATAAGCCCTTCGGATCATCAGGAATTTTTTCCACTTTACCCTCTGCCAATAACCGACCATTCGCTTCTTCCTTGAGCGTGGCGAGCTGCTTTCTGGCGGCATCAATCTGCTGTTGATGATTTTGGCGTCTATGTGTGATTTCTTGGGAGGGAAGTGTTCGTTCCATCCATTTCGAGACAAATGCTTCATCGGCCATCGTTCGGGTGCTCATCAGGACGCCGGCCAACGCGAAGTAATCCTCTTGTGTGAATGGATCAAATTTATGGTCATGGCATCGCGCGCAGGAAAGTGTTGCGCCGAGCATCGTGCGTGAGAACGTATCGACCTGTTCGTCGACGATATCGATACGCATTTTTGCTTTGTCTTGCTCCGCGAGCATTTTCGGGCCGAGGACCCAGAACCCTGTCGCCGTGATCAACCGTCCCCTCTCAATTTCGCTCTCCGGTTGCGGTAACAAGTCACCCGCGATCTGCTGGATCGCGAATTGATCGAATGGCAAGTCTTCGTTGAAGGCGCTGGTAACCCAGTCCCGATACCGCCAAGCATTGGGCATGTCGTGGTTTTCATCGGCGCCATTGCTATCGGCATAACGCACGCAATCGAGCCAATGCCGAGCCCATCGGACGCCGTAATGAGGTGATGCGAGCAATCGGTCGACGAGCCGTTCGTACCTGCACTCCGGATCATCTGCCAAATACGCATCGATCTCCTCAGGAGTCGGAGGCAATCCGGTAAGGTCCAGCGTCACACGCCGCATCAAGACCGCAGGCGAGGCGGATTGCGCTGGCAACCAACCCCTTTTACGCAATGGGATTCGCAGAAACCGATCGATAGGACTAAACGCTGCATCGTTTGGATAGAGCGAATCCATTGATTCCACGGGTACTGCATGGAGAGCGTCAGCACTCGGAATACTCACCGAACGTGGTACGGACTGAAACGCCCAGTGCGCATCAATAGCGGCAGGATCTCGCCATGGTTTACTCCCTGGTTCACTCGGTTCCTCGGGAGTTTCGCGTGGATCGGTAGCACCCTGGAGAACCCAAGTTTCAAAATCACGCAGGATGTTCTCGCTCAGTTTTCCGCTCGGCGGCATTTGAAGATCTCCGTAGCGAAGCGATTGGATGATCAAGCTCTCGTCGGGGTTACCGGGTACGACAGCGGGACCGCTGTCTCCACCTAGGCGCAATCCAAGTTGCGAGTCCAATCGCAGGTTTCCTTGGACAATTTTCGATCCCCCAGAGTGGCATTCATAACAGTGCTCGATCAACACAGGTCGGATGCGGGATTCGAAAAAATCGATGTTCTCTCGATCATTCTTCTGGGGAGGCGCTGTTGCCTTGGTCGCCGCCGAAAGCGGGGGGGCTTGGGCTGATGCATGAAGATGGAAGGCATTTACTATGCCTAGAGCTACCATGCCGAGTACCACTCTGCTACACCCTGCTCGTTTGATCGCGACTCGATTGAACGCGATGAGGAATGCGGAGTGGAAGTTTCTAACGCTCGATCCGACTCGCGAGTGGACATGTTCTTCCTGAACTTGCTGGCGGGAGCAGAAAGCGGAAGAGTTCCAGAACCTTAGCCTGCGAGCTTCGCGTCCAGGATGGGGAGATTCCGATCGATAGGATGATTTCAAGGGAGTCCGTCTCGACAGGGAGGGAATGGGGTGGGAATGGTGGAGGGAGGGGGGGCAGCGCGCCCTTTGCCTAAATTTTAGTCGAAACGTCCCGATTAGGGGAATGTAGAAATCGGTGTGTGATCCATGACGGCATTAGTCACCTTGGTCGTGATCGCTCTTTTCTCCCTCCTGGCCGTCCGTGTGGCGACAACCGCGTTAACGATGACAGGGTTGAGTTACGACACAGCCAGTTTCCAGAGTTACTCTACTTTTTTTGGAGTGGGGTTTACCACCAAGGAAGCAGAATTGGTCGTGAATCACCCTGTTCGACGGCGCATCATCCGAGATTTGATTTTGGTCGGTAATATCGGACTCACTGGAGCGTTGGCAACGACGGTGGCTTCCATGATGCAGAGCAACAACGTACTGCATCCGATCGTGCTATTGTCGACGGTGGTGTTCGTGGTCCTGCTAATCACTTACATTGGACGTTGACGCTTCGTCCGAAGATTTTTCGATTACGGGATTGCTGCCTCGCTAACACGGGCAGGGTTGGTGCGCGCGATGGATTATGAATTGATGCTTCGCGGCGATCATGGATATGTTGTGTCTGAATACTTGATCGAAGATCGGAATCCACTTATCGGTCGCAAACTGAGAGAGTCGCGACCTTGGGACTCGGGAGTTGTCGTCTTGGCCATACGACGAAGTGACTCTTTGCTTCCTGGAATCCCCGGCCCAGAGACGCTGTTGCTCGACGGAGATGTGCCAGTGATCTACGGCCAAGAGCATGACGTGAAAAAAGTCATGCAGCCCGTGAACTAGGAGTGTTTAGGACACGGGCTTCCGCCCATGAACCGGGATCGCTTGTCCAAAACCTAGGACCAGGGTCCCATCGCTCGGTTTCAATTCAATCAGTCGGAAATCGGGCAAGGATCGCAGCATCTTGATGGTCGGTCCAAAGCGTTCCTCCATCATTGCAAGGACGGTATCGGCCCGAAGGGCGTCCGATTCGTTTTTCATCTTGCCGTGGATTTCGACTACGAACGCTTCGCAGTTGTAGCTCAATCGCTTTCTCGCAAAGACGTTGACGGTCTCTTTCTCATCGGTGATAAACAGCGCGTGGCACCACTCGGTCGAGAGCAGATTGCCAGTGTGTTTGGCCAATCCGCTGACCAGCACAAAGAACGATCCATCGTAGTCGACAAAGGGTGCGTAACTCGCATTTGGGACGCCGTCGGGCGATGCCGTCGCCAAGATTACTGTCCGGCAGCCATCGATGAGCGATTGGAGCTGCTTTTCGATGGATAAAGAATCAGTCATGGTGCCTTATGCGATGCGAATTTACGTCGGATAAATGATCAGTTGCCTTCGGTCATGACGACGCGAAAGCCTATGTCGTTGATTTTCAAATCCGGTTGGTCACCGAATCGGTGCGAGGAACGGCAACTACTGGCTCTATCGATCCATCCGCCACCTCGGTTGACTCGATACGTACCTACCGATGGACCGGCGGGATCTTTGGCATCGGTCTTTGGATAGTCACCGTAGAAGTCTTGGCACCACTCCCAAACGTTTCCATGCATGTCAAAAAGCCCCCAAGCATTGGGCTTCAGTGACCCTACCGGATGTGTTTTCCGGTCGGAATTGTCTTGGAACCAAGCATAGTCACCTAGCATTTGTTTGGAATCACCGAACGAATAGGCCGACGATCCGCCGGTTCGGCATGCCCATTCCCATTCCGCTTCGGTTGGTAACCGGTAAATGCGCTTCGCAGCTTTTTCCTTTGGGTTATCGCTGAGCTTTTTACAAAACTCGATCGCATCGTCCCAGCTGACTTGCTCGACGGGGTAATTGCTGCTGTTGTTTTTCCGAATCACTCGCTTCTGGAAGTGACTTGGGTTAGCACCCATGACCTGTTCGTATTGGCCTTGAGTTACTTCATGAACTCCTAAATAAAAAGGCTTTGAGATGGTTACTTGATGTTGGATCTCATCATCTTCCGAATCATCCTCCGTGTCCGATGCCCCCATCGTGAATTTGCCTTGAGGGATCAAAACGAATTTGGCTCCGATACTGTTGATTGCTTCCTTGGTAGACTGCCCAAAGGAAGCACTTTGGGTCAGAGTGAGCGTTAGTGTCGCAACGACGAAGTTGCAAAGTTTCATGAGTGGAAGGAGTGGGATAGGATTGGATACCGCCGACGCACGATGCGGTGCTTTTCGGGGCGTGGAATAGTTTTAGAGTATTGTGTCGCCGTGCAGCGTTCGATGTTTCTTTGCAACGAACGTCCATCTAATGGTAAGCCGCCGTGTGCCGAAGCGGCAGATATTGTCGATTTTTGTGCTGGTCCGTTACTGCGAAAGTGATTCAACCCAAGCGTCGAAATCGGCATCGCTTGGCATTCGCCAATCTCCGCGAGGCGAAAGGGAGACCGTACCCACCTTGGGCCCATCGGGAACGCAGCTTCGCTTGAACTGTGCATTGAAAAAGCGTTTCAAAAACGTTTGCAAGGTTGCTCGGACTTCGGAACTGGAATACGTCCTGTCGAATGTCGCATGCTGTGCGAGGAACAGGATCTTAGTTGGCGAGGCGCCGCTGCGGACGAAATGGTACAGGAAGAAGTCGTGCAATTCGTAGGGGCCAATCGTCCCTTCGGTGCTCTGTACGATGGACTGGTCACTGGATAGCGGTAGCAATTCTGGGGTAATCGGAGTTTCGACGATATCGATGAGTATCTTGCGAATCTCCTTGCTGACCAGGTTCTCCGCAACGTGACGAACCAAGAAGCGAACCAAGGTCTTTGGGACGGAGCAATTGACGTTGTACATCGACATGTGGTCAGCGTTGTAGGTACACCAACCCAGCGCCAACTCGGACATGTCGCCGGTTCCAAGCACAAATCCTCGATTCATCAGCAAAAGCGTCCGCATACGAGCTTGGACATTTTCAAAGACCAAGTCATTTCGATTGTCGCTGGGGAGCGATTCCAGTTTGGTTTGGAGTGTTTGAATATTAGTGGTGGAAACATCAATCCCAAACGGGCGATGCTGAAGGCTTTGGAAAACCCTCAAGCAGCTTTCGCGGATATCGATGGTCTCGGAACGAACGCCGAGCAGCTTCATTAATGCTTCCGCATTCGACTTCGTCTTTTGAGTTGTTCCAAAGCCAGGCATGGTCAGCCCGACGATGCGATCGTGCTTCCAGCCGAGCATGTCGCACATCTTGACCGCGACCAGCAACGCGAGCGTGCTATCGAGTCCTCCTGAAACGCCGATGGTCAGGGGCATTGATGCGGGTAAGCGAGCGACGCGTTTCGCGAGAGCTGAGCACTGAATCTCGAAGACATCGGTGCATCGCATCGAAAGCTCGCTACTCGATTGCGGAACGAAGGGATGCGCATCAACGCGACGGACCAACGGTAATTGCGTGAGTGGCAACTGGAAGGGAATGTGGCGGAAGGCGACTCTCGCGGATGGGTTGACCGACTGGTGCATGGTCTGGAACGCGAGGCGGTCATGCTGCAGTCGGTCGAGATCGATGTCCGTCGTTGCATGACTGGTAAGGCCATCCAAGGCTGACTCTGAACGCAAGCAAAGTCCGGTACCGACACGTTGTGACTGAGCAAGAAGGGATCCGTTTTCGCAGATCAAGCAATGTCCACCAAACACCAGGTCTGTCGTCGACTCGCTGGGGCCAGAGCTCGCATACGCATACGCAGCAACGCATCGGCCCGATTGCATGGCAACCAGTTGCTGCCGATAGCTCGCCTTGCCGATGGTTTCATTGCTTGCCGATAAATTCAGTAGTACATTCGCCCCCGCAATGGCTTGAGAGCTACTCGGTGGATTCGGTACCCAGAGGTCTTCGCAGATCTCAACCCCCACGACGGCGTTGCCGCAGGTAAAAAGAAGATCGGTACCAAAGGGGACCATCCCAAAACCGTCAACCTCTATCTCCTTCTCGGTGGCTGTTGAGCCACTATGAAACCACCTGGCTTCATAAAACTCGTTGTAATTAGGAAGATGGGTTTTCGGGACGAGACCTAGTAAACGTCCATTGCCAAGAACCGCGGCTACATTGAAGAGTCGCCCTGAAACCTCCAACGGCAATCCGACCACCACCAACTGCTGTCCAACGGTCTCAGCGAGTTGGCGAAGTTCATGCAGGCAGCTTGTGAGGAGCACACGCTGCAAGAACAATTCACCGCAGGTGTAGCCGCTCAAGCACAACTCACCGAATACTACCACATCGGAGTCAGTTAGATTCTTCAACGCCAACGCGATCGCTTCACGATTTGCCATCGGGTTCGCAACCCGGACTGGAGTTGAAGCAGCAGTGACGCGAAGAAAATCGAGTGCGTGCATTTCGGTCTCAAAAGGGCTCTCGTTGACGAGTGCCGTTTGGGGGATTAACGGGCTGGGCTTCGATGGAAATGTACGTGTTTCCATTTGCCCTGCTGGCGGTGCCAAACCCGAGTCTCCTCCATGGCAGCGGTGACCGGTTTTCCATCAGCGATTTTTTGGGTCAGTCGCACGTAAGCGATTACCGCCACATCTCCCATGATTCGAATGTGCGGCGCCACAATCGTTGACTGTACCGGAGTACTGCTCGCTGGCAAGTTAAAATAATACTGGTGAAAGTCCAAGCCATCGACGAGGTTCCCGAGAGCCTCAGGTTCAAAACAGGTCAACGATGGACAGCAAAGTTCCTTGTAGGTATCCCAATCGCCTCGGGTGATGCACACAAGAAGTTTTTGAGTTAGATCGAGAATAGAATCGCGATCGTCTTGCAATGACATTGGAAATTCTCTCTGAGGGCTAAAAGTGAATGCAGGGTAGCAGGGATTAAATTGCGGAATAGTGGTAAGAGTAGCATCGGTGGACGAAGCCGTTCACTGTTCCCGAAGGTAGTCCAATCCATCCGATGGTAATCGCCGTTTGGATCCAACAACGCGGGGCTCAGAACGCTTGATTTTAATGATGGTCGACTCTCGTGGGATCGGCCCACCGCGAACAATTCTTCCGGTCCAATTCTACCGGTAATGGTTGTAGGGATTGTGAGGGTCGGGAACTCTTCTGAGAGCCTCCGCCGGCGAAGCGGCCGATAACTCGAAAACGCGAAGCCCGATTCGCGGCGTTGCTGACTCATTTCGCTGCTTCGATGCATGCAATCTTTTTCCCGCCGTTGAACACCGGAAATGACCAAACCAGACGCCATCGAACTGTTTCTCCGCCAGGAAGTTGAATCCGCCAGCCCTGCCAAACTACATTTTTTGCTTCTGCAAAAAGCCCACGGTGTGAGCGTAATGATCGGTGATTTATGGAGGAAGCAGGATCAAACCGGGGCGGCACAGTGGGTAATCCTGGTCCGCGATATTCTCTCTGAGTTACTGGCAGGAATCGTGGATTCGTCCCATCCGTTGGCGAAACAGCAGTCGGATCTCTATGTTTTCCTCTCCAAGCTGCTCATCGCCGCCGAACTCGACCACGATGTGATCGCCATCGATAACATGCGTGAAATCCTCGAGATCGAAAAGACAACGTGGGAGATGTTGGTCCGGCGCGAGCAACAACAGACGACCCCACTCACGGTGTCGTCGAATGCTAGCTTTGGATCTTCTTTCGACTTTAGTGCCTAAGATCGCCGCCGATCGATCTCAGACGGCCTCCGACCAAGGCTTCGATCGTTATTGATTTTGACGATTGTCCCAGCTATGAGGTCTAAAGAGCTGGTGCCGTGTGGGAAACTTGGGTGGGTACCACCGTGCCGAAGCGATTCGAGGGTAGACTTACTAGTCCGTGAAAAGTGGCTCGCTCTCCAGTTTGTTCGGGAATTGGGCCCAGCGATCGAGATCGTTTTGTTGAGAGTGTCATTCAAGACGCTGAGGATTGATTCATGTGCGGAATCGTCGGTTACGTTGGTAAACAAGAGGCGTGCCCATTTCTTCTTTCGGGACTACGTCGATTGGAGTACCGAGGGTATGACAGTGCAGGAATAGCCACGCTGACCGGTAACGCAGGCTTCCAACTCCATCGCGCGGTAGGCCGAATCGACAATTTGGCGGAACGCATCGACCAGGTGCCTATGCAGGGAAGCACGGGCATTGGTCACACGCGTTGGGCGACCCATGGTGCGGCCACCGAGGAAAATGCGCACCCACATGTGGGAGGCCATGAGATGGTCGCCGTCGTTCACAATGGGGTGATTGAGAACTATCAAACCCTCAAAGAGATGCTCCAGGTGAAGGGCTATGTCTTCCAGTCGGCGACCGACACCGAGGTGGTCGCGCATCTCATTGCAGAAAACCTAAAAAACCTGTTGAACTCACCGGTGGCCGTCGCAGGCAGAAGCTCCGGCGGAACCGACAGTCGTAACTCGATCTTTGTGGAAGCGGTGCGAGCTTCGCTACCATCGCTCCGCGGTACCTATGGCTTGGTGGTGATGTTCCGGGATCGCCCTGACCTGTTGATTGCGGCACGGTGTGGCAGTCCGCTCGTATTGGGTGTAGGTCGCGGTGAGCAATTTATCGCGAGCGATACCTCGCCGTTGGTTGGACATACCGACCGGATCATCTATTTGGCAGACCATCAAATCGCCGTCGTCACGAAGGATTCCATCCAAGTCGTCCACCGAGATCAAGGCCGTGTGCGTCCCGAGGTGCGGGTTTTGGAGTCGACCGATCAAGAGGTCGGTTGCAACGGGTTTCCTCACTACATGCTCAAAGAGATACACGAGCAGCCAGCGTCGCTTCGAAATGCGATGCGAGGAAGGTTGGACCGAGAAAATGCGACTGCAAAATTCGGTGGTCTCAATCTGACGCCAGCCCAGCTTCGGGGTGTGAACCGATTGATCCTGACGGCGTGCGGTACAAGCTGGCATTCTGCGTTGGTCGGCGAGTACTTGATCGAGGAATTTGCACGATTGCCCGTGGAAGTCGAATATGCCAGCGAATTGCGTTATCGCAATCCACCTGTGGATCACGATACTTTGATCTTTGGGATCACTCAGAGTGGTGAAACCGCAGACACACTGGCCGCCCTCCGTGAGATGAAACGCAAGGGACATCACACGTTGGCCATTTGCAACGTGATCGGAAGCAGTATCGCCCAAGAAGCCGACGGTGGAATCTATTTGCACGCTGGACCTGAAATCGGCGTCGCATCGACCAAAGCCTTTACCTCCCAGCTCTGCGTCCTCTCGATGCTCGGTCTTTACTTTGGACGGCTAAGGCATTTGAGCTTCGAAGCTGGACAACGGATCATCGACCAGCTTGAGGCATTGCCCGATGTCGTCGAACAATCGCTCGAGTGCAACGCGAGAGTTCGCGAGGTGGCAGATAAGTACAAAGACGCTACCAACTTCCTCTACCTCGGTCGGCACTACAACTTCCCGACGGCTCTCGAAGGGGCCTTGAAGCTCAAGGAAATTAGCTACATCCATGCCGAAGGCTACCCTGCTGCTGAAATGAAGCACGGTCCCATCGCTCTGGTCGACGAGCATACTCCCTCTGTTTTCCTCCTCCCTCGTTCGCACGTGTACGATAAAGTCATGAGCAACTTGCAAGAAGTGAAAGCTCGCGGTGGACCGGTTATCGCCATCGTCGACCAATTGGATAAAAAGCTTGAGTCGCTGGTGGATGACGTCATCGAAGTCCCTTACGTCGAGGACTTTCTACAACCTGTCGTCGCATCGATCCCGCTGCAACTGTTGGCGTACCATATCGCTATCGCTCGCGGATGCGACGTCGATAAACCGCGAAACCTCGCCAAGAGTGTTACCGTCGAATAATTCTGATTCCGCGAGTTTATTCAAATCGAGTGGGGTGAGCCACGTCTGCTCGGGTCCGCACGCGAGTGTAGGGAACGCCAGCCAAGCGATGGTTGCGCGATCCATGGTGCTAGTTGCTCGCGATCTCCGAAGGAATCAGTAGGAATGCTCCGTCGCCAAACCTGAAGATCATGATTCCTCGGAATAGGGAATGACCTCACGTGCATTGCGTTTTCACCGGCTCCCGCGATGTTCTTTCTGCGATGGGCCGGTATCGCGTTGAACGGGTCTGTTGAATCTTTTTCCCGAGAAGCGGCCGCTGGGAAGCCGCGAGGTGGGGGGAACTGGGTGCGCCAAAGTTCAGAAGTGGCCGACCCACCGCCCCGGGATTTCGAAAGATGATCGAAGGATACGTTCCGCTGTGATCCAACGCGGCAACATCAGGAAACACTCGGATTCAACCCTTTTTGCCCTGAATCCGAGTGGGAAAGTCGCACCTCTTCGATCGAAATGGGTAAGGGTTGAGACTTGGCCGAAGGTCGATTTTGGACCATACTTCGGTTATCCTGGGGTGAGATTCTGCGGGTCCCCTCGGTACGAATTAGCGAATGATCCTGCTGGACTGACATTTACTGGCATACGCTCCCTCCTCGATTACCCCTCCCATGCTACTTCGCAAAGCCAAGCTCACGATTCCTGCCATTATCTTCCTGGTCTTGCTCCGGCTGGCCATCGGTTGGCACTTCTTCCAGGAAGGGGTCTCCAAAGTCCGCGATGGTGGATTCTCTTCGACCGGGTTCCTGTCGGCGGCCAAAGGGCCGTTTGCCAAGAAGTTTCAGTCCATGATCCCAGACTACGATGGATCGATTCGGATCGATGCCAAAAAAATGTCGGAACTGTGCAAGGAGTTTGGTGCCAAGGCGGTGGAAACATTTGGGCTGAATGAAGCCCAACAAAAAGAGGTGGGCGATATCCTTACCGAGTTTGCTGCCAAGCGAAAAGAAACGTACGACGAGTGGAAGGCCCAAATCGAGGAATACAAGAATGGGCTCGAACGCATTGAGAAGCTCGAAAGCGACGCAACTCGAAACAAAGTCGAATCATTGAGGAAGCAGCGGGACGAGATCGAGAGTAAGTGGCGTGCCCTCGGCCGGCCCATCCTCGCTGAGATCGATCAGACGATCCCGCAAATGGTGGAGCGTATCAATGCTGTTCCAACTGATGAACAAGCCAATCCCGATCCGAAGAAACCGATCGCTAAGGATGCCAAAGGGAATCCGATTCGAAAGCAACTGGAGTTCAAGTTTCCTGGTGAGGGGCCGCTCACTGTTCGCCAAGTGGACCAGATCATCCCGATCTTCGACATGGTGGTGGGAATCCTGTTGCTCGTGGGATTGTTGACCCCGCTGGCAGCGATCGCTGCCGGGGTGTTCCTTCTATCGGTGGTAGCTACCCAATTCCCAGGATGGCCAGGCTCACAACCAACATATTACCAAGCGATCGAGATGTTGGCGTGCTTTGTCGTCGCCTTTGCAGACGCAGGCCGTCATGCCGGCCTGGATTTTATCCCCTGGAGTTTCTGGAATCGTAATGCCAAAGTTCGTACCGATTCCTGAGCGTCCCGTTCGATCGCGATCCTAGTACTTTCCCAGTCTTTTAATTTACTGAATCGATTCATTCCTTACTTATAGCGTTTGACCCTCGAGGCATCCCTTATGCGTACACTAAGCCCGGAAGACAAAACCATTGGTCAAGATAACTACCACGAGGCCGTAGGGTTTACACGGCGCGAGTTCTTGCAAGGCGTGATCGCCGCGGGAGCCGTGAGCGGTGCTGGTCTTGGAGCGATGTACTTCGGTTACGAAAAGTTCGCAGATCCCGTTCGGGTCGGGGTGATCGGTACCGGAGATGAAGGAAGCGTTCTTATCGGAGGATGCACGCCGGAGTATGTCCAGGTCACCGCTGTTGCAGACATTCGCCCTTACAGCATCTATCGAGCGTTCCACGGAGACTGGACAACACCAACTCGTCCTGGGTTGATCAAACAGTACAAGTACGCCAACGAGGATGAGGCACGTAAGAACGTCAAGGTCTACGATTCTACCAATGGTGGTATCGATGCGTTGCTCAACGACGATAGCATCGAAGCGATCATCATTGCGTTACCGCTCCACCTGCATGCGCCGATCGCGATCAAAGCGATGGAAAAAGGAAAGCACGTTCTGACGGAGAAACTGATGGCTCACAACGTAGCCCAGTGCAAAGTCATGGCTAGGCTCTCCAAGGAAATGAAGAACCCGATGGGGCAGCAGATTTATCTGGCCACGGGACACCAGCGGCATTATAGCGTTCTCTACGATAACGCGGTCCATTTGCTCAAGTGGGGGATGCTCGGTCAACTCCACCATATTCGCGCTCAGTGGCACCGTGGCAATCTGCCCGGCAACGATTCGTGGCAACCACCTATGGTTGGTGGTGATCCCGATACCAAGGTGGATAAGATCAAGGCTGATTACGAGAAGTATGTCAAGGATTTGGAGAAGGCGAAGAGTCCCGCCGAAATCGAGCAACTCAAGCGCAAGATCGCTCAGCAGGAAGCATGGATGGCCGACCAAGTCGATGCGGCACGGTTCGGATATCAAGAGAAAGCGATGGGCAAACGAACGATTTCCGCGATGGAGGAGTTGGTTCGGTGGCGTTTGTTCGACCGGACCAGCGCAGGTCTCATGGGTGAACTCGGAAGTCACCAATTGGACGCGGCGACGATCTTCTGCAGCGCATTGCGAGCAGACGGCAAAAA